>CAYIQU010000152.1:0-5127 GCA_964365645.1 uncultured Hyphomicrobiales bacterium
CCCGCGCCCGGCTATCCGGCCTGTCCCGACCACACCGAGAAGCGCACGCTCTTCGCGCTGCTCGACGCGGAAAAAAACACCGGCATCGTCTTGACCGAGTCCTGCGCCATGCTCCCGGCGGCCTCGGTCAGCGGCTTTTATTTCGCCAACCCCGAGGCGCGCTACTTCGGCCTGGGCCGCATCGGCCGCGACCAGGTCGAGGACTACGCCCGGCGCAAGGGGCTAACGGTGCCCGAAGCCGAACGCTGGCTCGCGCCCAATCTGGGCTATGACCCGAAAAAGGCCTGAATTCTCACGAAGAAGGTTTTTTCCCCTTGAGATAGGGGACATAGCGCTTATCGGACCCCAGCACGTGGTCGACGAGCCAATCGGTGAGATAGCGGCTCATGTGCCGGACCGTTTCGGAAAACGAGTAGCCCGGCAGCCGCGGCGCGCCTTCCAGAATGCTCAGCCATTCGGCGAACGTTCGATGTTCCTCGATGTGCTCGATCAGGTCGGGATAGCCGGCTTCGGCCATCAGCCCTTCCTCGTCGCGAAAATGGACCCGGACATAGTTGCGCAAGGCAAGAAGCGCGCGGGCGACGGCCGTTTCGTCTTCCGGCGTCGGTTCGGGATGGGCGGCCAGATCGGAAATCAGGGCGACCAGGGCGAACAGATCCCTGTGCTGGGCGTCGATGAGGTCGTTATCGACGCTGAAGTCCTCGCTCCATCTGGGCGTATCGTTCATGGGAAATCCCATCCAAAGTTGAGCGTCATCCTAGGTTTTTTCGAGACGTGCCGCGATAGGGAAATAGCCCCTTTATTTTTCCGTCTATTATGATTGATCGACGGCCTCTTGCCCGAAGGAACCCCGCCATGACCAAGCTCTACGGCTATTTCCGCTCGTCGGCCGCGTATCGCGCGCGGATCGCGCTCAATGTGAAGAACATCCCCTACGACGACGTCTTCATCCACCTGGCCCGGGGCGACCAGCACAAGGCCTTCGCCGCGCTCAATCCGCAGCGTCTGGTCCCGGCGCTGGACATCGATGGGGCGCTGCTCACCCAGTCGCTGGCCCTCATCGAATACTTGGACGAAACCCGCCCCGAGCCGCCGCTGCTGCCCAAGGGCGCGCGGGACCGGGCGCGGGTGCGCGCGCTGGCGCTGACGGTCGCGTGCGACATCCACCCGCTCAACAACCTGCGCGTTCTCCAATACCTGACCGGCACCCTGAACGCGACCGAGGACGAAAAAACGGCCTGGTACCGCCATTGGGTGAACGAAGGCCTGGCGGCGCTGGAGGCGTCGCTGGCGCGCGATCCGGCGACGGGCGCTTTCTGCCACGGCGCGGCGCCGACCATCGCCGACGTCTGCCTGGTGCCGCAGATGGCCAACGCCCGGCGCTTCGATTGCCCGCTCGAAGCCTTTCCCACCTTGCGGCGGATCGAAGCCGCGTGCCTCGCTTTGCCCGCCTTCGACAAAGCCCGGCCCGAGAACCAGCCCGACGCGGAGTAGCGCTTACGCCTCGCGGCCGTGGACCATGACCCTAAACACCGCGAGCGCGCCCAGGCCCGACAGCGCGATGGCCGCGGCCATGGGCAAGGCGCTGGTTTCCAGGACATGGCCGACCGCGACGCCGACGGCCGCCGCGATGGTCATCTGCACGAAGCCGAGCAGCGCCGAGGCCGCGCCGGCCATGCGCGGGAACGGCGCGACGGCGCCCGCCTGCGAATTGGCCATCATCATGCCGACGCCCATCAGGAACGCGACCATGGGCAGGACGATGCCCCAGGGCGCGGTCGAGCCGGTCAGCGCAAAGGCGGTCATCGCCAGTCCACCCGTCGAAGCGACGGTCCCGCCCACCAAGATCATGCGGTGCAGGCCGACGCGCCGGGTAAAGCGCCCCGAAAGGAACGCGCCGGTCATGTAGCCGGCGACGCAAGCCGCGAACAGCCAGCCGAACGCCGGCGGCGAGACGCCGAACAGCCGGATCAGCACGAACGATGAACCCGAGATGAACGCGAAGATGCCGCTGTAGGCCAGCGCCACGGTCAACGCATAGCCGACGTACAGGCGATGGCCGGCCAATTCGCGGAATTGGGCGGCCATGCGCGAAGGCCGCGTCGCCTCCGCGTTCGGGTGCCGATTGGTTTCGGGCAAGGCCCGGAACGTCGCCGCCAGCGCGACCGCGCCGACGGCGGCGATCAAGATGAAATTGGAACGCCAGCCGAAGGCCGCTTCCAGCATGCCGCCGATGACGGGGCCGACCATCGGCGCCAGCCCCATCGCCATCGCCATGTAGGACAGCACCCGGGCCGCTTCCTCGCGGGCGAAGACGTCGCGCACCACCGCGCGCGCCACCACCGGCCCGACGCAGGCGCCGATCGCCTGGATAAAGCGCGCGACGATCAGCTGGGTCATGCTTTCGGCCGCCGCGCAGGCGAGGGTGGCGACGAAAAAGAACGCCAGCCCCGCCAGCATCGTCGGCCGCCGCCCGAACCGGTCCGACAACGGCCCCCAGATCAGCGTGCCGCCGGCGAAGCCGAGCAGAAAGACGCTGAGCGTCAATTGCGCCTCGGCGGCGCCGACGGCGAAATGGGTCGCGATGGACGGCAGCGAGGGCAGATAGAGATCGGTCGACAGCGGCCCGAACGCGACCAGCAGCGTCAACAGCGCGCGGAACGAAAACCCGTTCGGCGCGAGGCGGCTCGAGGCGGAAGGCGGCGATGGTTTCATCGTGTCACGGATTTTTGCGCCGGAAGACGGCCTTTACTATCAGTTACCGCGCCTTCCGATCCATCGCTATCTCACGCGCAACATCAATGGGTTAACCTGCTTTCGTAAATCCCGCGTTTACTACGCCGCCGCCCGCAAGTCGAAATCGGCGTGGATGACGTCGAACGGCACGCAGATCTTCCGGTCTTTGGTTCGTTCGACGAGACCCCACTCGATCAGCACGGCGGCATCCTCGTGCACGCGCTTGACGTCGCGTTCCAGCGCGCGCGCAAGCCCGCGCAAGCTGACCGGCCCCAGGGCCTGCAGGCGTTCGACCATCTCCCACCGCTTCGGCGTGAGGACGGCGAATAGCTGCGCGGGCGAAGCGAATGTGAACACATCGGCGTTCGATTTACCCGTGTTCCACGCGCGGACGAAGCCCCGCCCCGCTTCGGCGATGACCGCCTCGTCGTCCTTGCGAATCTGAATGATAGCCCTTCTCATTTTTTCGTCCTCCGCTTGCGGACCTCGGCAAGAAAATCCTCGATCAGCATCTCGACGGTGGTGAAACGATACGGCCGTTCCCGCCCGCCCCGATGACAGTGGTCGCCTTTTCCGCGCTCGTTGTCGTAGCCGACGATCCGAATCCCGTTGCGACCGTAAAACAAGCGGTACTTATACGGATGAGCGCAACCCGCGACGGGGCGAGGAATTTGCCAGACCGCCATTTCGAGAATCGCCCCGTCCGAAAGAACGTTCTTCGATCTTCGGATGAGCCGAGCCTTCATGTTGGCAAATATGCCAACAACCCGCCGTGTTGTCAAATTCGCCAACAATGCTCCCGCGTCCCGGTCCGGGGCGGTCGCCATCGGAGATGGCTTTCACCTGGTACTTAACGGCGGCTCTGAAATACCGCCCGAAATACGGGCGCACGCTAACTATTTGATTGTAAAATTGGTGCCCCTGGAGGGACTTGAACCCCCACTCCCTTGCGAGAAACAGATTTTGAGTCTGCCGCGTCTACCGGTTCCGCCACAGGGGCAACCCGCCGCGAGCCCGAAAAGCGGCCGCGGCGCGCCCAGGGATATACCGGCCGCCCCGCCCTGGGTCAATAAACGCCGCCGATAGGCGGGGACCATTTGCCTCCGCTCCCCGGGGGCTGGTATGAACGCCCGCCCGATTATTCCCGCGCCGCCGCCAGGACCCCCGCCCCCATGCTCCGCCGCCTCTACGACTGGACCATGCGGCTTTCCGCCCACCCCCACGCCTTGTGGTGGATGGCGGCGGTGTCCTTCGTCGAAAGCTCGGTCTTTCCGATCCCGCCCGACATCCTGCTGATCGCCCTGGTGCTGGCGGCCCCGAGCAGCGCCTGGCGCGTCGCCACGGTGTGCACGCTCTCCTCGGTCGCCGGCGGCTGGCTCGGCTACGCCATCGGCTACCTCGCCTTCGAAACCGTGGGCCAGCCGATCATCGCCTTCTACCATTTGGAGCGTCAGTTCGCCGCCTTCCGCGACACCTTCAACGCCTACGGCGCCTGGATCGTGGTCATCAAGGGCATGACGCCGATCCCCTATAAGCTGATCACCATCACCGCCGGCGTGACCCATCTCGACCTCGTCACCTTCACGCTGTCCTCCATCGTCTCGCGCTCGATCCGCTTTTTCCTGGTCGCCGCGCTGCTGTGGAAATTCGGCGCGCCGATCCGCGCCTTCATCGAGGACCGGCTGATGTTGCTGACCTCGCTGTTCGCGGCGCTGCTGGTGGGCGGCTTTGTCGCCCTCAAGGTCCTGTTCTAAATCCGCCGCGCCGGGCATGATGACGCCATGGCCAACACCCTCGATTCCCTGGTCGAAAAAGCCACCCGGCCCGTGAACGCCGCCGCGCTTTTGCTGGCGGCCTCGCTCGTCGCGCTCGCCGCCGCGCTCGTCGCGCAATACGCGGGCGGGCTGGAACCCTGCCCGCTTTGTCTTTATCAGCGCGTGCCGTTCGCGGCCGGCGCGGCGCTGGCCGTCCTGGCACTGGCGGCCAAACCGCAAACGCGAGGCCTTGCGCTGGCGCTGGCCGGGGCGGGCTTCGCCGCCAACGCCGGCATCGCGCTCTACCACGTCGGCGTCGAGAACCACTGGTGGGCATCGGCGGTCTGCGGCGGCAAGCCGCCCGCCATCGCCACGGTCGAGGATTTGCGCCGCGCCCTCGGCCAGCCCGCGCCCAAGGCGTGCGACACCGTCGACTGGACCCTTTTCGGGATCAGCATGGCGGGCTACAACATCGTGATCTCGTCGGGCTTGGCCGCGCTCGCCTTCGCCGGCTGGGCGCGGACGCGCCAATCCCCGCCCGGACCGAACCCATGACCGCCGCGCGCAAAGCCAAGACGAAAAAAAGCGCGGCCTCCAAAAAGGCGCATCTCCATAAGCGCGCGGGGATTCGCCCGCG
>CAYIQU010000153.1:0-5117 GCA_964365645.1 uncultured Hyphomicrobiales bacterium
GTGGTATTCGTAGAAGGCGCGGCGCTTCGGTTCCATCAGGCCGTTGTCGGACCAGGCCTCGGGGATCATCATCATCATCGCGTGCGGCAGCGAATAGCCGCCGGCGACGAGCAGTTCGAGGGCGTTGTCGAAGGTGGCCGAGTCGGACGCGCCGTCGCCGATCAAGGGCCACAGTTTCTCCAGGTCGCGGCCCAGGATCGTCGAGCGCATCGAGTGGCGGCGGGCCTGCATCCAGTTGATGTTGCCGCGCACGGTATTGATCTCGCCGTTGTGGCAGAGATACCGGTACGGGTGCGCCAACTGCCACGACGGGAAGGTGTTGGTCGAAAACCGCTGGTGGACCAGCGCCAGCGCCGATTCGGCGCGCGGGTCGAGCAGGTCGCGATAGAAGCGCCCGACGTTGGGCGCCAGCATCATGCCCTTGTAGACGACGGTCCGCGTCGAGAGCGAGCAGAAGTAGAACGGCGTCGCGTTCTTGATCTTCTTGTCCCAAATGGCGTGGTGCGCCTGCTTGCGGATGACGAACAGCTTCCGTTCGAACGCGTCCTGGCCGCGGGTCTTGGCCCCGCGCGCGATGAACACCTGGCGGATCGCCGGCGCGTTCGGCTTGACGCTTTCGCCCAGGCAGGAATCGTCGACCGGCACGTCGCGCCAGCCGAGAACTTTTTGCCCTTCGCGCTTGGCGGTGCGCTCGAACGCCTGTTCGCACGCCTTGCGGGCGCGCGCGTCGCGCGGCAGGAACACCTGGCCCACGGCATAGTCGCCGGGCGGGGGCAGCGTGATGCGGCGCCGCGCGCATTCCTCGCGCAGCAGCCGGTCGGGAATTTGGATCAGAATGCCCGCGCCGTCGCCGGCGAGCGGGTCGGCGCCGACGGCGCCCCGGTGATCGAGGTTGACCAGGATTTGCAGGCCCCGGCTAACGATGTCGTGGCTCTTCTTGTTCTTGATGTGGGCGATGAAGCCGACGCCGCAGGAATCGCGCTCCCGCGCGGGGTCGTAGAGACCTTGCGCGGGCGGCAGTTCGGGCGCGATTCGCATCTCAACAGCCATTTCGAGCGCAACTTTCCACGTGAGCGCGCGGGGGCGCGCTTTCCTAGAATCCGGTCCGGTCTCGTCCGGAACCCGGCTAACCGTGACAGCAAGTCCCTTGCATATCAGCGCCGCCCCCGCCTTGTCAGCGGAAATCTTCGCCCCCCACGGGGGCCGGCCCTTTGCCCCGCCCCCGCAGCGGCGGCCTTGGGGGTGGGCATTCTTGGGGACGAGGGTGGCCAATGCTATAAGAAAGCCCGTAATTCCGGGGGATTGGTCCTTTGCCGTTTATCCACATCGTGGTCCTGGCCTTGGTCCAGGGCATCACCGAGTTCCTGCCTGTGTCCTCGTCGGGGCATCTGATCCTCGTCCCGCACGTCTTCCATTGGCCCGACCAGGGCCTGATCCTCGACGTGGCGGTCCACGTCGGCACGCTGGGCGCGGTCGTCCTTTATCTCTGGCGCGACCTTATGCGGATGACGGGCGGGCTCTGGCTCCTCGTCCAGGGGAGAAAATCCCAAGACGGGCTGCTCGCTCTTTACGTCATCGTGGCGACGATCCCCGTCGTCATCGCCGGGTTCGCCCTGAAGAAATATCTGCCCGACGGAATCCGCAGCCTCGCGGTGGTGGGCTGGGCGACGCTCGGCTTCGGCATCGTGTTGTGGGTCGTCGACCGGGCCGGCATGACGGTCCGCCGGATGGAACACCTGAAACTCTCGGATGCGCTGGTCGTCGGCGTCGCCCAGGTTCTGGCGCTGATTCCCGGCACCAGCCGTTCCGGCATCACCATGACGGCGGCGCGCCTGATGGGCATGGAACGCCCCGACGCCGCGCGCTTTTCGATGATTCTCTCGATCCCGACCATCGTCGGCGCCGGCGTGCTGGAAAGTTGGGACTTGATCAAGGCCGGCAACGCGCAACTGACCGCCGACGCGGGGCTGGCCGCCGCGCTGTCCTTCCTCGCCGCCATTATCGCCATTGTCGCCATGATGGCGTGGCTGAAGCGCGCGAGTTTCACGCCCTTCGTCGTCTACCGGATCGCGCTGGGGGTTTTCACGCTGGCGCTGGCGTATGGATACACCCGTCTCTAGGCGTCAATACCCCCGGCCCAAGTCCACCAACCCGTTGGGCGGAAGCCCCGAGCGAACCAGCCGGATGGTGTCGGCCATTTCGAGGGCCGCCGGGCCGGGCAGCGTGACGGCGCCGATGTGCGGCGTGACGATGACGTTCGGGTGCCCCCAGAAGGGACTCTCGGGCGCCAGCGGCTCCTGGCGGAACACGTCGAGCCACGCCCCCGCGAGATGGCCCGAATCGAGCGCCGCCAGGACGTCGGCCTCGACCGTCAGCCCGCCGCGCCCGGCGTTGACCAGATACGCTCCGCGCGGCAGGCGCGCCAGCGCGCCCGCGTTGACGATGCCGTCGGTGTCCTCGGTATGGGGCGCGAGGCAAACAAGAATATCCGTCCGCGCGAGGAAAGCGCCCATCTCGCCCGCGCCGGCGAAGCTCCGCGCGCCGGGAACCGTTTTCCGCGTCCGGCTCCAGCCCGAAACCGGAAACCCGAGCGCGGCCAAGTGCCGGGCCGCCGCCTGGCCCAAATGGCCGAAGCCGAGCATCCCGATCCGCCGCTCGCCGGCCGGAACTTGGGAAATCTCCGTCCACTCATGGCGCGCCTGTTGGGCGCGATAGCGGTGAAAGTCGCGATGGAAATGCAAGACCGCGTGCAACACGAATTCGACCATGCCCTGGCTCAGGCCCTTGTCGATCAGCCGGATCAGCGGCACGTCCCGGGGTATCTCGGGATCGGCCAGCACGTAATCCACGCCCGCGCCCATGTTGAGGATCGCTTTCAGGTTCGGAAACCCCTTCATCGCGCCGCGCGGCGGCCGCCAGACGAGAAGGAATTCCACCTCTTCGCGCTTGCCCGTCTCGGGCCAGACGCGGAATTCCTCGGCCGGCAGGACACGGGCGAACTGCTCGCGCCAGATTTGCGGGTCCTCGACCGAACTAATGAACAGAAGGGCCATTATTATTTTTCCCTAAGTCGCGACCGCGTCCGGTTCAACCGCTTTTAAATCCAGCGCCGCGGCCATCAGCGCGCGGGTATAGGGCTCGCGCGGGCTGGCGAAAACCGTTTCCGCCGGGCCGTGTTCGACGACGCGGCCCCGGCGCAGAACCAGAACGTCGTGGGCCATCGCGCGGATCACGCGCAAATCGTGGCTGATGAAGAGGTAGGCGAGGCGATGTTTGCGCTGCAAGTCGCGCAGCAAGGCGACGATCTGCGCCTGGACCGAAACGTCGAGCGCGCTGGTCGGCTCGTCCAGCACGACCAGCTTCGGTTTCAGCGCGAGCGCGCGGGCAATGGCGATGCGCTGGCGCTGGCCGCCGGAGAACTCGTGCGGATAGCGGTCCTGCATGGCGGATTCCAGGCCGACCTCGGCCAGCGCCTGGCCGATGACCGCGCGACGCTCGTCCTCGCCGCCGGACGGGCCGTGGATGCGCAGGCCCTCCTCGACGATCTGGCCGACGGACAGGCGCGGGCTCAAGGAGCCGAACGGGTCCTGGAACACGATCTGCATTTCGCGGCGCAGCGGCCTGAGCGCGGCCGAGCGCATCCCCTGGATCGATTGTCCCCGGAAAACGATTTCGCCCTCGCTTTTTTCCAGCCGCAGCAGGGCGCGCGCGAGCGTGCTTTTGCCCGAGCCGCTTTCGCCGACGATCCCCAGCGTATGGCCTTCGCGCACGCTGAGCGTCACGCCGTCCACCGCCTTGACGTGGCCGACGACGCGCCGGATCACGCCCCGCTTGATCGGGAACCAGACCTTGAGGTCGCGGCAGGCCATGACGTCCGCGCCCTCGAAGGGCGCCGGATCGGGCGTGCCACGGGGTTCGGACGCCAGCAAATGGCGGGTGTAGTCGTGCCGGGGATTGCGGAAAACCTCCGCCACCGAGCCTTCCTCGACGATCGCGCCCTGGCGCATGACGTAGGCGCGATCGGCGATGCGCCGCACGATGCCGAGATCGTGGGTGATGAACAGCACCGCCATGCCGAGACGGTCCCGCAAATCCTCCAGCAACTTTAATATTTGCGCCTGGATGGTGACGTCGACCGCCGTCGTCGGCTCGTCGGCGATCAAGAGGTCGGGATTGTTGGCGAGCGCGATCGCGATCATCACCCGCTGCTGCTGGCCGCCCGAGAATTCGTGCGGCAGGGCGTCCATGCGCGCGATCTGCTCCTTCAGCCCCACCAGCTCGAACAGTTCGGCGACGCGCGCGCGAACCTCGGCCTTGCCCATGTTCCGGTGCAGAATCAGGCTTTCCGCCACCTGCCGGCCGATGGCGTGCAACGGGTTCAAGGACGTCAGCGGTTCCTGGAAGACCATCGCCATCCGGTCGCCGCGCAATTCGCGCAGGCGCGCCTCGGACGCGCCGAAAATATCCTCGCCCTTGAAGCGGATCGATCCTTGGGGGTGCCGGGCCAGCGGATAGGGCAAAAGGCGCATCGTCGAAAGCGCGGTCACGGACTTGCCCGAGCCGCTTTCGCCGACCAGCGCCACCGTCTCGCCGCGCTTGATGGACAGCGACGCGCCTTGCACCGCCTTCACCTCGCGCGCGCCGTGGCCGAAGGACACGTGCAGGTTCTCGATCTCCAGCAAGGGGGCGGAAAGGTCCATGGTCTTCACCGCTGCGCCTTGCGCGGGTCGAAGGCGTCGCGCACCGCCTCGCCGACGAAAACGAGCAACGACAGCATCACCGCCAGCACCACGAACGCGGTCAGCCCCAGCCACGGCGCCTGCAGGTTCGCCTTGCCCTGGCCCAGCAGTTCGCCGAGCGACGCCGAGCCGGGCGGCAGGCCGAAGCCGATGAAATCCAGCGCCGTCAGCGTGGTGATCGACCCGTTCAAAATGAACGGCAGGAAGGTCAGCGTCGCGACCATGGCGTTGGGCAGGATATGACGGAACATGATGTTCACGTCCGTCGCCCCCAGGGCGCGGGCGGCGCGGACGTAATCGAAATTGCGCCCGCGCAGGAATTCCGCGCGCACCACGCCGACCAGGGACATCCAGCTGAACAACAGCATCAGGCCCAAC
>CAYIQU010000154.1:0-5097 GCA_964365645.1 uncultured Hyphomicrobiales bacterium
CGCGAACTGTCCCGCGTCGCCGACGACACGGGCGGCGGCGACTGGCGCGTCGCCGTCATCCCCTTCAACGCGCAAACCTCGATCGAGCAGCTTCGCCTGTTGACCCGAAGGCCGCCCCGCGACGAACCCGGCAAGGACAGCGACGGCGCCCGTTTCGTCGTCGACGTCACCTTGAGCCGCCTGGGACGCATTCAGCTCGACGGGCTGGTGCGGCGCAAGGATAAGCGCCTCGATTTGATGGTGCGGACCGCCGCGCCGTTGCCCCAGGACATGCGCAACGATATCCGCCGGCTGTTCACCCGGGCGAGCGAGGCGACCGGCATCAACGGCCTGCTTCAGTTCGAGGCGCGCGCAAACGGCTTTGTCGAGGCGAAGACCGTCGATCCGCTTCAGGGCGGATTTGTCGCCTAGAATCGAGGCCGATCAGGCGCGCCGGCGGCGGTGGATGTTCAGGCCGATTTCGTCGAGGATGTTCTGGTCGCGCCGGGCGGCCTCGAGGGCGGCGCGGCGGTCGCGGACTTCCTGGGCCACCTGGAATTTCTTCAATTCGCGGTAGGCCTCGTTCAGGACATCGCGGGCGGCGGCGATTTCCTGCTCCATGCTGGCGATCGATTTCGCCAGGCGCTCGCGCCGTTCGACGACTTGAAGGGCGTAGTTGCCGTACAGGTGACCGGCCGTTTCCGGCGCGCGGGCGGCGGCCGCCTGCTCATCGAGCGCTTCCTGTTCCAGGTGCTGGGCGCGGTCTTCCAGTTCCGCCAGCATCTTGAGCAACTCGCCCAGCTTGCGGCGCTTTTCATCCACCATCCATTGGTGAAGCCGGATCAGTCCCTTGAGATTCTTGGCCACGGGTTAGGTCCTTCCCTCATTGGGCGGCGGCATTTCGATCGCTTGCGCCAGAAGCCGATAACATTCCGCCAGTTCAGTGTGTTCGGTTTTCCCTTGGCGCAGGAAATTCTCGATGGCCGGGTAGAAGCGAATCGCCTCGTCCACCATCGGATCGGTCCCGCGCCGATAGGCGCCCAGGCGAATCAGTTCCGCCATGTCCTCGTAGGACGCGATCAGCCGGCGGGCGCGATCGATGATGGCGTTTTCCTCGGCGCTGTTGCAGGCCGGCATGGTTCGGGACACGCTGCGCAAGACGTTGATCGCCGGGTAGCGGCCCCGCTCGGCGATGGCGCGATCGAGCACGATATGACCGTCGAGGGTGCCGCGCACGGCGTCCGCCACCGGTTCGTTGTGATCGTCGCCCTCGACCAGAACCGTGAACAGGCCGGTGATGTTGCCCTGGCCCTCCGCGCCCGGTCCGGCGCGCTCGAGCAATTTGGGCAGCTCGGCGAACACCGACGGGGTATAGCCGCGGCTGGCCGGCGGCTCGCCCGCGGAAAGGCCGATTTCGCGTTGCGCCATGGCGAAGCGCGTCACGCTGTCCATCAGGCAAAGAACGTTGCGGCCCTGGTCGCGAAAGTATTCGGCCACCGCCATGGTGACGTAAGCGGCTTGGCGGCGGACCAGCGGCGCCTCGTCGGACGTGGCGAGAACGATGACGCTGTGTTGCAGGCCCTCCTCGCCGAGATCGTCCTCGATGAACTCGCGCGCCTCGCGGCCGCGCTCGCCGATCAGGCCGATGACGTTGACTTCGGCGTTGGTGTGCCGCGCCATCATCGACAGGATGGTCGACTTGCCGATGCCGGAGCCGGCGAAAATCCCCATGCGTTGGCCGCCGCAGCAAGTGAGAAACGCGTTCATCGCCCTGACGCCGAGATCGATCTTGCCGCCGATCCGCTGGCGCGTATGGGCGGGCGGCGGCCGATTGTGAACGCGATAGGGAACGCCCCCGCTCGCCAGCGGCCCACGGCCGTCGACCGGCTCGCCGAACGCGTTGACCGCGCGCCCGAGCCACGACGAATCCGGATAGACCGCGGGATCGATATCCGACACCTCGACCCGGCAGCCCAGCCCGATGCCCTCGAGCGGGCCGAAGGGAAGAGCCAGCGCGCGGCCCTCGCGGAAACCGATGACCTCGCAGGCGACGACGTTGTTCCGCCGGCCGATGATTCGGCAGCGATCGCCGACCGAGAGCCCGCCTTGGACGCCCTCGATCTCGATCAACAGGCCGACGATGTGCCGCACGCGGCCGTACACGACCGTCGACGGCAGCCGTTCGATCTCGTTAACGAGGCTTTTGGCGAGGCTCACGACGGATCCCACGGTCGGGTTTTTTCCTTGTCCTGTAAGGCTATCCCGTTAATGGCCGGGCCACTATGAAAGAGGCTCGGTTAAGCGAAGGTAAAAGAACGGCCGCAAAAATAGGAACGAACGAGGAACACTAGCTTTAGGGGGCTTGATCGTTTTTCCAACAACCCTTATGGTTAACAAACCTTAACGCCAACAGCATCCGGAGAGACCACGATGCGGGCTTTGCTTGTCGAGGACGATGCAACCACTGCCAAGGGCATTGAACTCATCTTGAAATCCGCCGGCATGGTGGTCGATGCCACCCAACTCGGCGAGGACGGGTTGGAGATCGGCAAGCTTTACGACTACGACATCATCATCCTCGATCTCGGCCTGCCCGACATCGACGGCATGGAAGTGTTGCGGCGCTTGCGCGACTCGCGGGTCAAGACCCCGGTTCTGATCCTCTCGGGCATGACCCAGTCGGAGTTGAAGGTGAAGGGTCTCGGCACCGGCGCCGACGATTACCTGACCAAGCCGTTCGACAAGAACGAGTTGCTCGCCCGCATTCACGCCATCGTCCGCCGTTCCGCGGGCCATTCCAATTCCGTCATCCGCACCGGACGACTGACCGTCAACCTCGACTCCCGCACCGTCGACATCGACGGCCAGGCCGTGCACCTGACCGGCAAGGAATACGGGATCCTGGAACTGCTATCGCTGCGCAAGGGAACGACCCTGACCAAGGAAATGTTCCTCAACCACCTTTACGGCGGGATGGACGAGCCCGAGCTGAAGATCATCGACGTCTTCATCTGCAAACTGCGCAAGAAGCTCGCCCAGGCGACCGGCGGCGAAAACTACATCGAAACCGTCTGGGGACGCGGCTACGTGCTGCGCGATCCCGAAGAGACCGCCGCCCCGGCCAAAGCCCGGGCCTAAAGAATCCTCTCCAAACCGAACGGCCGCCGGATCGCCCGGCGGCCGTTTCGTTTTCGACAATTGTGCGTTCGCGGCATGGCGATCAGGCCTTGGCGGCGGTGAGCAGGCCCGCCGGCGCGTTGGTCAAGCAGTAGACCCCGCGCTGGCCCGGCACCGGCTTGAACTTGTCCGAAATGCCGAGAACCGTTTCCGCTCCGCCTAGGAACAACAGCCCGTCTTCGGGGATCAGCTTGGCGATGCCGTCGAGAATCTTCCCCTTGGTCGGCTGGTCGAAATAGATCAGCACGTTGCGGCAGAAGACGACGTCGAAGTTGCCGAGCGGCTTCAGGTCGTTGAGCAGATTGTATTCCTTGTACTGGATCATCGCCCGCAGGTCGGGCTTGATCTGCCACTGGTCCTCTTTCTTGTCGAAATACTTGACCAGCAGCTGAATCGGCAGGCCGCGTTGCACCTCGAATTGCGAATACATCCCCGCCTTGGCCCGGTCGAGAACCTCGCGCGAGAGATCGGTGCCGACCATCTCGATCCTCCATCCGGCGAACTTGGCCGCCAGTTCCTTGAGGACGATCGCGAGCGTATAGGGCTCCTGGCCCGTGGACGCCGCCGCGCACCAGATGCGAAACGATTTCTTCGTCGCCCGGGTGGCCAGAAGATGCGGCAGGATATGGTCGCGGAATAAATCGAAGGGCTTGGTGTCGCGGAAGAAGAACGACTCGTTGGTCGTCATCGCCTCGGTCACGTCGCGGATCATCGGTTCCGGACGGGTCCGCCTGATCGTGTCGATCAGTTCGTCCAGTCCCTTGAGACCGCACTTGCGGGCCACCGGCATCAGCCGGCTTTCGAGGAGATAAGCCTTGTCCTTGGTCAGAACCAAGCCCGAGCGCTCCTTCAGCAGCGCGGAAATGAAATCGAAGTCTTCGGGCTTCATCAGACCTTGCCTCCAAGATACTTCATGACGTGCCCACCGAGTTCGGCCAGCGGCAAGACCGCGCTGCACAGGCCCGCGGTCGCGACCGCGCCGGGCATTCCCCAAACGACGCTGGAGGCTTCGTACTGGGCGAAAACGGTACCGCCGGCCTCGACCACCGCGCGGGAGCCTTTAATGCCGTCGCTGCCCATGCCGGTCAGGATCACGGTCAGGATCCGGCCGTTGTAGGCCGCGACCAGGCTGCGCAGCATCGGATCGACGGCCGGGCGGCAGAAATTCTCCGGCGGGTCCTTGGTCAGGCGCGCAACCGGCTTGCCGTCCTTGAGTTCGATCAGCAGATGGAAATCGCCGGGCGCCAGCAGGATCTTTCCGGGCAGCAGGGGATCGCCGTCCTTGGCCTCCTGGCAGGGCCATTGGCAGCTCCGCTCGATGTGCTGGGCCAGGATGGCGGTAAACGTCGGCGGCATGTGCTGGGTAATCACCACCGGCATGTTGATGGAGGGACGGACGTCCTTCAGGAACGCGAACAACGCCTGCGGCCCGCCGGTCGAACTGCCGACGGCGAGAATGTTGGGGCGAAGCAATCCCGGCGCGCGGAACTTGATCGGACCCGGCGGATAGATCGACGGCGTCGGCCGGGGCGCGGCGACGGGGCGGGGCGTTTCCGCCGGCGTCCGGCGCAGGCCGCGTTTCGGCTTCGACCCCAGGATGCGGATTTTCTCGAGCAGTTCGCGGCGAAAGGCGTCGCCGCCGCTGATCTCGCGGGTCGAAGTGGGTTTCGGAACGTAATCCGACGCGCCCAGCGTCATCGCCTTGATGCTGATATCCGCGTTGCGCTCGGTCAGCGTCGAGGCCATCAGGATGCGGACCTCGGGGTCGATTTCCAGCAATTTGGGCAGCGCGGCGAGGCCGTCCATCACCGGCATCTCGATGTCCAGGATGATGACGTCGACATCGGTCTTGGCCAGGGCTTGTACCGCCATCAGGCCGTTGCTGACCGAGGCGACGACGGCAAGCGACTTATCGTCGCCAAGCATCCGGGTAATCAGCCC
>CAYIQU010000155.1:0-5083 GCA_964365645.1 uncultured Hyphomicrobiales bacterium
AAGGCGCGCACGCGCGGCGTCACGGCGCACGGTTCCATGCCCGAACGCGGCGTCAACGCCGTGCACAAGGCCGCCCGCGCCGTCGGCCAACTGGCCGATTTCGATTTCAACATCGCCCGTCATCCGGTGATGGGCGCGCCGACGCTGAACGTCGGCACCATCCGGGGCGGGCTCAACGTCAACTCCGTTCCCGACCAGGCGGAAATCGGCGTCGATATCCGCACCGTCCCCGGCCAGGGCCACGGCGCGCTGCGCGACCAGATCGCGTCGTATCTGGGGGCGGAGGTCGAGGTCGAGCCCTTCATCGACGTGGAAGGCGTCTGGACCGATCCGAACCATCCCTGGATGGGCCGGGTCTATGCCGCCGTCGAGCGCGCGACCGGGGAAAAGGCGGACGTGCGCGCCGCCACCTATTTCACCGACGCGGCGTTCCTGACGCCGGCCTACGGCCGGCCGCCGACGGTCATCCTCGGGCCGGGCCAGCCGGAACTGGCGCACCAGACCGACGAATACTGCGTCGTCGAGCGCATCGGCCAGGCGACGGACATCTTCGTCGCATTGGCGCTCGGCTGGCAGAAGGGCTGACAAAAAGAAGGAGCGGCGAACCGCTCCGAACGAAAAGTTCCGTGCTTTTTTTATTGTGGTTTCGATCGGCGGCGTTCAGGTCGCGGGGTGGCCGTGCGGATGATGCGCGTCCCACGTCGCCCAACTGGCGAGTCCGATGACCATGATGCCGGCGAAGACGAAGTTCCACGTGGCGGCATAGGTGGTTTCAACCTCGGCGGCGAACACCGTCGTGGCGAAACCGAGTGCCCACGGCGAAACGACGAGCCAAACGCCGAGAACCATGCTCACCCATTCTTCCCATTCATGGAATGCGAACAGCGCCGCCGCGGCGGCGACGGCGATGATGGCGCCGAGGCCGTATGCATTCCACAGCGCGTACGGGGTCTCCGTGTATCCGAGCGCCCACGGAGAGGCGATCAGCCAGATGCCGAGAAGCAGGTTGCCGACGTCCTGCCACTGGCGTTTCATGGTTTGCAACAATGCGTTCATCGTAACACCTCCTCCCTTCGAGGAATCGTGTCCAACGTGCGCAACCGGGAATGGGATCGGAACCGGCCCCACTCGCGGCCGGCACTACCACATCTAATGAACTAGGGTCGCCGTGCCGTCCCCGCAAGCCCCCCGCAAGCCCGCGCAAAAGGCCGGGATCGGCGGCGACCACCGCTACAGCCACCCTTCCGCGCGGGCTGCCGCCAGGGCGATGAATCCCGCGACCCCGCCGATGGTGCCGACGAAGACGTGGCGGCGAAAGGCGAAAAACAGGACAAGACCGAACGCGGTCGCGCCGACGCGGTCGATGGCCGGGGCCTCGGCCAGGATGCCGACCGGCAGCAGGATGATGCGCGCGATCAGCGCGGCCAGCATGGCGTAGGCGACGCAGGAGAACCATTCGAACGCCGCGCCGCCGACGCCGATCCGCCGCGCCAGCGCCGCGCCGGTCCCGCGCCAGACGTAGGTGGCGAGACTGGCGGCGATCAGCGCCATCAGGGCGGATGCGTCAGTCACGGCGCGGTATCTTTCTGTCCAGAACGAAGGCGGCGGTGCCGGCCAGGATGCCGGTCGCCGGCACGCCCCATTCCGGCGAGGCGAGATGCAACAACGGCCCGCCCACGGCGCCGAGCAGAACCGCGATCACGCCGCCCCGCTGCCGCACGCCCGAGAACACCATCAGGAAGTAGATCGGGCTGAGAAAGACCAGCCCCAAGGTCAGCGTGCGCGGCAGCGTTCCCGCCAGCGTGAACCCGAGCGCCGCGCCGACGGCGCCCGAGAGCATGCACGCCAGCGAAAAACCGATGAAATAATGCGGACGCTGATCGACGGGCAGCGAGGGGCCGCGCCGGGTCAGCGCGATCCAGGTGTTGATGGAAATGAAATGGGCGAGCAGGTAGGCCCACGACCAGGACCGGAAACCGCCCTTCATCAGGGGCAGAAGCGACACCGTCATCGGCAGGAAACGGGCGTTGGCGCCGGCGGCGGCGACCGCGATGGGCAGGACCGAGGCGCCGACGGCGAACAGTTCCACCATCGCGATCTGGCCGGGCAGGCCCCAGACGGTGAACACCGACAGCATCGCGAGTTCCAAGGGATAGCCGGTCTCGCGGGCGATGGAACCGAAGCCGACGGTGCTGGCGAACAGCACCGAGGCGGGCAGGCCGAAGGCGTCGAGAAACCCGCCGAGCGCGGCTCGCGCCCGCCCGGGATAGGGACGCAACGGTTCTTCGGGCGGCGCGGGCGGGGCGGCGGCGTTCGACATGGAGGGCCGAGTATCGCTTGCCGCGCCCGGTCCGCAAAGCCCCGCGAAGGGCCTTTCCATCTTGCCGATGCGTTTTGGACATGCATACTCGGCGCCCGCCGCATACCCTTTCATGCCCTTCGAAAACATCGGACTTTCGCCATGACGAAAAACGCGCCCGCCCGCATCATCGACGGCAAGGCCTTCGCCGAAGGCCTTCGCGCCCGCATCGCCAAGAAAGTCGCGAACCTGGTCGCGCGCGCCGGCGTGCGGCCGGGCCTCGCCGTCGTCCTGGTCGGCGAGGACCCCGCCAGCCAGGTCTACGTCCGCAACAAGGGCAAGCAGACCGTCGAGGCGGGCATGGATTCCTTCGAGCACCGCCTGCCGGCGCAAACGTCGCAGGCCGAGTTGCTGGCCCTGGTCGAGCGCCTCAACCATGACGCCGGCGTTCACGGCATTCTCGTCCAGTTGCCGCTGCCCAAGCACATCGACGCCGCCACCGTCCTGATGGCCATCGACCCGGCCAAGGACGTGGACGGCTTTCACGTCGTCAACGTCGGGCGGCTCGCGACCGGCGCGGGCGAGGCGATGGTGCCGTGCACGCCCTTGGGCATCCTGATGCTGCTGAAAGACACGCTCGGCGATCTCGCCGGCAAGCGCGCGCTGGTGCTGGGACGCTCCAACATCGTCGGCAGGCCGATGGCGATGCTTCTGATCGCCGAAAGCTGCACCGTCACCGTCGCCCATTCCAAGACCCGCGACTTGGCCGAGGAATGCCGCCGGGCCGATATCGTCATCGCCGCCGTCGGCCGGCCACGCATGGTCAAGGGCGACTGGATCAAGCCGGGCGCGACCGTGATCGACGTCGGCATCAACCGGATCGAGGACGGCGGCAAGCATCGCCTGGTCGGCGACGTCGATTTCGACGAGGTGGTCAAGGTCGCGGGCGCCATCACGCCCGTGCCGGGCGGGGTCGGGCCGATGACCATTGCCTGCCTTTTGGCCAACACGCTCACCGCTGCCTGCCGCCGGGCGGGCATCGACCCGGATTCCCTGTAAAGAATCGCGCCCGACCCGTTATATAGTGGGGCGGCGTTTCAGGGAGAAACCCGGCATTGCGTAAATCGACCCCCTCTATTGTTCCGGTCGTGCTGTCGGGCGGCGCGGGAACCCGGCTGTGGCCGCTGTCGCTGCCGGAGCGGCCGAAGCAGTTCCTGCCCCTGGGCGGGACGCGCACGCTGTTCCAGGAAACGCTGGCGCGCGTTTCCGGGCGCGGCTTCCGCCCGCCGGTGATCGTCTGCAACGACGACCATCGCTTCCTGGTCGCCGAACAACTCCGCGCGGCGAAGATCGCGCCACTGGCGGTGATGCTGGAACCCGTTCCGCGCAACACCGCGCCGGCGGCGGCGGTCGCCGCCGCCCTGGTGGCGGAAAAGGCGCCGGGCGCGCTGATGCTGGTGCTGCCGTCCGATCACGTCATCCGCAAGCCCGCCGCGTTGCGCAAGGCCATCGCGTTGGCCGCGCCGGCGGCGGCGCGGGGAATGCTCGTGACCTTCGGGATCAAGCCCGCCGGTCCGCACACCGGTTACGGCTACATCGAGGCGGGTCCTGCGCTCACGGGCCTCAAGGGCGTTCGCGCGGTTCGCCGCTTTATCGAAAAACCGAACCGCAAGCGGGCGCGGGCGCTGCTCGCTAAAGGCGGCGTTTCCTGGAACGCCGGCATTTTCCTGTTCGAGCCCAAGGCGTTCCTGGCCGAACTCCGCCGCTTCCAGCCCAAGATGGCGGCGCAGGCCGAAGCGGCGATCGCGCGCGGACAAAAAGACCTCGATTTCTTCCGCCTCGACCGCAAGGCGTTTTCCGCCTGCCCGGCGGGGCCGATCGACACGATGGTGATGGAGCCGACGAAAAACGCCGCCGTCGTGCCGGTGGACATGGCCTGGTCGGACGCCGGCTCGTGGTCGTCGTTGTGGGAAACCGGCGTTCGGGACCCGCGCGGCAACGCGCGCCAAGGCGCGGTCGCGCTGCACGACGTGTCGGGATCGTTCCTGTTCAGCGACGGGCCGATCCTGGGCGCCGTCGGCGTTCGGGACATGGTCGTGATCGCGACCGAGGACGCGGTTCTGGTCGCGCCCCGCGACCGGGCCGAGGACGTCAAGGCGCTGGCCGGCCTGGTCGCGGCCCAGGCCAAGACAAAGGCCAAGGCGTCCCGCGTCACCGTCCATCGCCCGTGGGGAACGTATCGCACCTTGAAAATGGGCGAGCAGTTCCAGGTCAAGCAGATCACGGTCAAGCCGGGCGGCGCGTTGAGCCTTCAGTACCACCACCGCCGCGCCGAGCACTGGGTGGTGGTCGAGGGCCGCGCGCGGATCGTGCGCGGCGAGGAAACGTTCGTGCTCGAGACCAACCAGTCGACCTACATCCCGGCCGGGATCAAGCACCGGCTCGAGAATCCGGGCAAGACCCTGCTGCACCTGATCGAGGTCCAGTCGGGGGATTACCTGGGCGAGGACGACATCGTCCGCCTCGACGACCACTACGGCCGGAAATAAGAATCAACGGTCCAAGGCGGCGAGCGGATCGACGAAAGGCTTGCCGAGCGCGCGGGCGACTTCCGGGTGCGTCACTTGGCCGGCGTGGATGTTGAGTCCCGCGCGCAGGTGCGCGTCCTCCGTCAGCGCCCGCGCGATGCCCTTGTCGGCCAGCGCCAGCACGAAGGGCAGGGTCGCGTTGTTAAGCGCATAGGTCGCGGTGTGCGGCACCGCGCCCGAGATCGGAATAGCCCAC
>CAYIQU010000156.1:0-5078 GCA_964365645.1 uncultured Hyphomicrobiales bacterium
CGAGATTGTCTCGCTCGAACGTCAGCCAGTTGGTCTGGGCGTTGCCGTCCGCGGCGATCGAGAAATCCTCGAGGTGCGCGTCGCGGGTGGTCGGATAGGTGATCGTGGCGCCGTCGTAGGCGGCCTGGAATTGGGCCAGCGTCGAGAACGGCACTTCCGCCGGGGTCGTATCGGTTCGTCCGCCCGCGAACACAAAGCGCCCGTCGGCTTCGGTGTTGAGGTAATTGGCCATGTCGATCATGGCGCGGAAAGCGGAGGTTTGCAGGTGATCGGAGGCGCCCCGGTCCTTGACCGCCGACGCCTGATAGCGTTGCAGCTCCTCCTCGAAACCGCGGACGGTGGTGCGGATCGATTCCAGGGCCGTGGTGGCGATATCGAGCCGCATGGTGGCGGCATCGTTGTTCTTGATGAACTGGCCGAGCGAACTGTTGACGTTCTCGAACGTCAATAGCCGTTGCGACTCGGCGGAAATGCCGCTGTAGGTCTGCGATACTTTCTGGGTCGTCAGCTGGATTTGCTCGTCCTGAAGCCGCCGGTTGGTTTCCGACAGGTAGGTGAGCAGGAGATTGTTGCTGGCGTAGGATGCGATCCGGGTCATGAAAACCTCCCTCAGCGGCCGGCGATGGAGTCGAGCGCATCGAACATGCGCTGGATCACGCTCACCACGCGCGCGGCGGCGGAATAGGATTGCTGGTAAAGGAGCAGCGTCGACATTTCCTCGTCCAGGTTGACGCCGCGAATGTTGTCGGATTTGGTCTTGAGCGAGGTGTGGAGGGTTTCGCTCTGCCTCGCGTCGCTTTTGTTGCCGGCGGCGCGATCGGAATTTCCCGCCACGATCTGGGCGGCGAAGCCGGAAAAGCTGGCGGTGATGGCGCCCATGTTGCCCGCCGCCTTGAACGCGGTATTGGCGGCGAGCGTCTGGGCCATTTGCAGGGCGACGGTGTCGTCGCCCGGGCTCATCTGGTATTTGCCGGCGGGGCCGAGGGTCGAATCCCATTGCATCGCCCCGCGCGAAAGCAGCGACGGCGTCAGGACGATGTCGCTGCGCACCGACAGCGCGCCCGCGCTGCGGATGTCGGAAACGTGCATGCCGAGCGTGCCGAGCAGCGTGCCGGCGGTCTGCGCGATGGTGAAGCTGCTGCCGTTGTCGTGCCAGATTCGCAGCCGCGAGCCGGATCCGTCGGGGACCACCGCCGCCGACAGGTTGGTGACGCCGTTGTTGATCTGGGTGGCGATGTCCTCAAGGCTGGACCCGGCGGTGATGGCCAGCGGACTGCCCGTCAGCGCGCCGGCCGAATCCCGGAACACCAGCGTCGCCGCGCCCGAGGAGAAGGCTCCGGTGATCATGTCGGAATCGTGGATGTTGTCGGCGAGGCCGTCGACGAAGAAATCGTTGAGGCCGAAGAAATTGGCGAAGCCGTAGACGGTTTCGTCGCTGGTGCCGTTGCCGTCCTTGTCGAAGGCGATTTCGGCGTCCTGATGGGTGCTGCCGTTGGCCGTCGCCGTTTGGTCGCGGAAGACCAGGTTGAGGGACGTCGTGTTGAGATTGAGGGCGAGCTTGCCGTTGGTGACGGCGACGGTTGCCGTCGCGGCGCCGTTGGCTTGCAGCCAGTCTTGCACCTTGGTCGCGAGGTTGTTGACGGTCCACGGGCCGCGGCTGGCCTGCGCGCCGAGATTGGCGGTCACGCTGGTCATGATGGTGTTCAGCGTCGTAACCACGCTCTGGTTGCCGCTGGAATCGAACAGGGCGATGGTCACGTCGTCGACGCTGCCGGTCGGATCGAGTTGGACGGTCTGGGTCGCCGGTTCGACGAAGGTGCGCGTTCCGGTCAGGCTTTGCGTCCCGGGGAAGGCCGCGCCGCGGTTGTGGACCTGGTTGAGGGTGTCGCGCAGCTTGGCGGCGAACTGGTCGAGTTCGGCCTGTAATTTGGGCAGGATCTTGTCGCGGGATTCGATCAGCCCCTTCAACTTGCCGCCGGTGACGGCATTGGTCAGGTCGTTGCCGGCGATCTTGGCGCCGACGTAGATGCCGTCGAAATCCCCGCCGGCATGGGTCATGACCTCCGACGAGGTCGAGGCGACGTCGTGGACCAGGGCAGCGCCGATCCGGTCCACCAACGCGCGGCCGTCGGCGGTGTAGACGACGACGTCGCCGTCGGTGCGGGTGAAGTAGCGAATGTCGACGATGGTCGCCAATTCATCGACCGCTTCGTCGCGGAGGTCCTTGAGGTCCGACGTGTCGGTCCCGATGGTGCTGTTGGCGACGAGCGAGTCGTTGAGGTCGCCGATTTTGACGATCAGTTCGTTGATGCGGGTCGTGTTCTGGCCGATCTGGATATCCGCCTGCAGGCGCAACTCCTGGATCGCGGTGGTCATGTCCTTCAGCGCGTTGGACAGGTGCAGTCCCCACCGCACCATGTTGTTTTGTTCGATGGAGCGATTGGGCGAGACGGCCAGCGTTTCCGCCGACGTCGCGAAATTCTGCATCATGTGCGACAACGACGTGTTGTCTTCCGGCGTGCCGAACAGGTCCTGCAGCCGGTCGTAGACCTCCTGCTGCGAATTGTAGTTCTCGAACGTGCTGCTTTCCTGGCGCAGACTGCGCAGCAGGTTCTCGTTGACGCGCCGAATGATGTCCGAAATCTCGACGCCGGCGCCGACCGCGCCGACCACGCGCGATTGGACGGCGGCGATCTTGCGCGAATAATTGGGCGAATTGACGTTGGCGATGTTGTTGGCGACCGTGCTCAAGGCCGCCTGCGACGTCAGCAGGCCGCTTTGGATGGTCCTGAGGGCGAGGGTGATATCGCCGGCCATGGCGTTCTGCCTTCCGGGTGAACGTTACAGGGAATGATCGAGCGACAGCGGCAGGCTGGTCGGATGGCCGTGCCCGCCGGCGGCGGCGATCCGGCCGCGTCCGCCGTAGACGCCGGGCGTCCGCGCGCTGTTCTTGACCGCCTCGGCGATCGAGTCGACGACCCGGCGATTGGTTTCGATCGCGATCTTGAGCAGGCGGGCGTTGCGGGCGATGAGGTCGCGCACCTCGCCGCCCAGCGCACGCAGGCGGTCGCCGAGATCGGGATCGGCGTCGTCGAAATCCTTAGGCGTGCCCTTGGCCAGGACTTCCATGTGCGTTTCGTAGATGCGGCCGAGACGGGTTTTTTCCTCGAGCAGCGCGCCGAAATCCTTGCGCTCGTAATGGGCGAGCGCGTCGTTTTCGCGTTCCAGCACGTCGGCGAGCTTGTCGCTGATGGCGATCAGTTCGGAGAGGCGCTTGTTGACGTCCATGGGGGCTGTGCTCCTTGCCGGCTTGGGATTGCGGGGGGAATGGGGCGATGGATCGGGGAGCATCGTCTCAGCGGGCCTCCTGGGCCTTGAGGATTTCGCGCAGGACCATGTCGCCGATGCCGACGCCGCCCGAGCGCGCGATGGCCTTGCCGTATTCGTCCACCTGCAGGCTGCGCCAGGCGTCCTCGCCGGCGCCGCCGCCGAAGGGCGCCTCGGGCGTGGTGTCGCGGAACATCGGCTGCAGCATCTGGGAGAGGAAGAAGGATTCGAAGTCGCGGGCGAGTTTCCGCGCCTGCTCCTCGTCGCCCTTCTTGCCCATCTTGGGCGCGAGCGTTTGGGTCGTGAAATTGAAGTCGGGGGCGATCGTCCTGGGGGCGTTGGCGCTCATCACATGACTCCGATTTCGGCCTGCATGGCGCCGGCGGCCTTGATCGCCTGCAGGATGGTGATCAAATCGCGCGGCCCGATGCCGAGCGCGTTCAAGCCGTTGACCAGCTCTTGCAGGGTCACGCCCTGGTTGAGAACCGCGAGCTGGCGTTCGGCGCCTTCCTCGACTTGGATGTCGGTGCGCTGCACGGTCGTGGTCGTGCCGACCTGGGCGAAGGGTCCGGGCTGCGAGACCTGCGCGGTTTCCGTGATGCGGATGGTCAGCGATCCTTGCGCGATGGCCACCGTGCTGATGCGCACGTTCTCGCCCATGACGATGGTTCCGGTCGCGTCGTCGATGATGATGCGGGCGACTTGATCGGGCTCGACGCGCAATTGCTCGATATCGGTCAGCAGGTTGACGACGTTGTTGGCGTAGCCCTGGGGGACCAGGAGATGGATGGTGGTGGGATCGCTCGGGCGGGCGGCGTCGGTGCCGAGGAAGGCGTTGATCGCCTGCGCCACGCGGCGCGCGGTGGTCAGGTCCGGATTGCGCAGGTTCAGCTTGACCTTGTTCAAGGCGGCGAGCTTGAAGCCGATTTCGCGCTCGACGATGGCGCCGCTGGCGATGTGGCCCGAGGTCGGCACGCCCTTGGTCACGGTTTCCGCCTGTCCGGTGGCGGAAAAGCCGCCGATGCTGATGGTGCCTTGGGCGACGGCGTAGACTTCGCCGTCGGCGCCGAGCAGCGGCGTCACCAGCAAGGTGCCGCCGAGCAGGCTCTTGGAATCGCCCAGCGCGCTGACGCGCACGTCGACCCGGCCGCCCTGGCGGGCGAAGGGCGGCAGCTTGGCGGTGATCATGACCGCCGCGACGTTCTTGGAATCGAGACCCGCGTCGGTCGGCTTGACGCCCAGCCGGTTCAGCATCGATTGCAGGCTCTGCTTGGTGAAGTGGCCGGTCTTCAGGGTGTCGCCGGTGTTGTTGAGGCCGACCACCAGGCCGTAGCCGATCAATTGGTTTTCGCGCACGCCCTCGAAATCGAGAATGTCCTTGATCCGCGACGCGCCGGCGGCCGGCGGGGCGGCCAGAAGCAGGGCCAGCACCAGGGCGAAAAAGCGTGTGGAGGGATGGGCGAACATGGGTTGGGTCCTCAAGCGGCTGCGGTCCAGGGGCATCCGGCGGCCGTCGCCGACGGGATTTCCCGGGGGTATCCTTGCCATTTCCGTGCCAACGCCGGGTTTTCGATAACTCCCTGGGAAACAACGATTTTCGTGGCCATGGACGGTCTCCGAAGCGGCGGCGGCGGTCTTTTAGGGGTCCGAAGCGGCAGTTTTTTCCCGGTCGAAGCCGTCAGGCCTTGGCCAGGTCGCGGGCGGTCATGGTCATTTCGTCGACGGTGCGGAAGGAGACCGAACTGGCGTTG
>CAYIQU010000157.1:0-5076 GCA_964365645.1 uncultured Hyphomicrobiales bacterium
CCACAACATCGCGATCGAGGGCACCTTCGACGACTGCCAGGACCTGGTGAAGGCGATGTTCAACGACCTCGCGTTCCGCGACCGTCATCGTCTCGCGGCGGTCAATTCGATCAACTGGGCGCGGATCATGGCGCAGGTCGCCTATTACTTCGCCGCCGGCGCGGCCCTCGGCGCGCCCGAACGCGCGCTCTCGTTCGCGGTGCCGACCGGCAACTTCGGCAACGTCTATGCCGGCTACGTCGCCAGGCGCATGGGCCTGCCGATCAAGCGGCTGTTCGTCGGCTCGAACGTCAACGATATTCTCTCGCGCTATCTGGCCACGGGCGTGATGTTAGCCCAGCCCGTCGTGCCGACCA
Organism: uncultured Hyphomicrobiales bacterium; assembly: GCA_964365645.1. Classification (GTDB taxonomy): domain Bacteria; phylum Pseudomonadota; class Alphaproteobacteria; order Rhodospirillales; family 2-12-FULL-67-15; genus 2-12-FULL-67-15. The sequence goes on from CAYIQU010000157.1 coordinate 357, forward strand.
CGAGTCCCAGCATGGACATCCAGGTGTCCAGCAACTTCGAGCGCCTGCTGTTCGACGCCTGGGGCCGCGACGGCCGGACGCTGGCCCGGGCGATGGAGGATTTCCGCCGCACCGGCCGCGCCGCTTTCGGCCGCGCCCGCTGGAAAAGAATCGCCGCCCTGTTCACCGGGTTCCGCCTCGACGACGCCGGCACGGCCGCCGCGATCCGTTCCGTGCACGAAAGCACGGGACTGATTCTCGATCCCCACTCGGCCATCGGCGTCGCCGCCGGCTTGGCGCTGCACCGGCCCCAAGACGGCGCGCTGGTGGCGCTGGCCACCGCGCACCCGGCCAAGTTCCCCGACGCGGTCGAACAGGCGACGGGCGTGCGCCCGGCGCTGCCGGCCCGGCTCGCCGATCTGCTCAAACGGCCGGAGCGGTGCGCGCGGCTGGCCAACGACGCGGACGCCGTCAAGGCGTTCATCGCCGAACGGCTGCGAAGCCGCCGCCCATGAGCGTCACCCCATGACCACGCGCATCACCACGTTGCCGAGCGGCGTTAGGGTCGTCACCGACGTCATGGACACCGTCGGCACCGCCACCATCGGCGTCTGGGTCGGCGCCGGCCCGCGCCCCGAGGACGCCGGCCTGAACGGCGTTTCCCATCTTCTCGAGCACATGGCCTTCAAGGGCACGCGCCGGCGCACCGCGCGCGCCATCGCCGAGGAGATCGAGGCCGTCGGCGGCTATTTGAACGCCTACACCACCCGCGAATACACCGCCTATTACGCCAAGGTGCTGAGCGAGGACACAGGCCTCGCCATCGACTTGATCGCCGACATCTTGCAGCATTCGACCCTGGAGCCGTCCGAACTGGAGCGCGAGCGGACCGTGATCCTCCAGGAAATCGGCGAGGCCCACGACACCCCCGACGACATCATCTTCGATTATTTCCAGGAGGCCGCCTATCCCGACCAGGCCATCGGCCGGCCGGTCCTGGGCTCGCCCGAACTGATCCGCTCCCTGCCCCGCGCCGCGATCCTGGATTACATGCGCGCCCATTACGGCGCGTCCGGCGTGATCGTCGCCGCCGCCGGGCGCATCGAGCACGACCGCATCGTCGCGCTGGCGGAAAAATCCTTCGACGCCCTGCCCGCCGCGCCCGCGGCCGCCGCCTTCCAGCCCGCCGCCTATCGCGGCGGCATGACCCGGCACCCGCGCGAACTGGAACAGGCGCACCTCGTGCTGGGCTTCGACGGCATCTCGGCGCTGGACGAGGATTTCCACGCCGCGAGCGTCTTCTCGACCCTGTTCGGCGGCGGCATGTCGTCGCGCCTGTTCCAGGAAGTGCGGGAATCGCGCGGACTGGCCTACAGCATCTATTCGTTCCTGTCGTGCTACGCCGACGGCGGCCTGTTCGGGGTCTACGCCGGCGTCAGCGAAACGGACGCCGGCCAGGCCCTCGACGTGATCGCCGAGCAGACCGCCGCCGTCGCCGAGGGCGTGACCGAGGACGAAATCGCCCGCGCCCGGACCCAGATCAAGGCCAGCACCTTGATGGCGCTGGAAAGCACCACCGCGCGCTGCGAACAGGCGGCCCGCTATTTGATGCTGTACGGCCGCGCGGTTCCCTTCGAGGAAATCGTCGCCAAGATCGACGCGGTCGACCTTGCCGCCGTCCGCCGCGTCGCGCATCGCCTGACCGCGTCGGCCCCGACGCTGGCCCTGCTCGGCCCCATCGGCCGCGTCGGCGATTACGAGCGGCTCACGGCGCGGCTTGGGCGCTGAGCGCCCCCTACGCGTGCCCGGCGCTTTCGGCCAACATGCGCGGGTCGATGCCGATCTTGCCCATCGCCTTCATCCATTTGCCGTCGAGGTCGGCGCCGAAGACCAGTTCCTCGTCGGCCGGCACGTTGAGCCAGCCGTTGGCCAGGATCTCGGCGTCCAGTTGTCCCGCGCCCCAGCCGGCGTAGCCCAGCGCCAGTAGTTTCTGTTTCGGCCCGCCGCCCTGGGCGATGGCCTTCAAGATGTCGATGGTCGCGGTCAGCGCGACGCGGGTGTCCACCACCATGGTCGCGTCCTGGACGTAGTCGGCCGAATGGAGCACGAAGCCGCGGCCCGATTCCACCGGCCCGCCGAAATGGATGCGGATCGGCGCCCCGGCGCCCGCGCCCTCGATGCCCAACTGCGAGAGAAGATCGGGAAACGTGAGCGACTCGATGGTCCGGTTGAGCACCAGCCCCATCGCCCCGTCGGCGTTGTGGGCGCACATGTAGATAACCGTGCGGGCGAATCGCGGGTCGGACAGCCCAGGCATGGCCACGAGAAGCTGGCCGGTCAGGTAGAGTCCGCCGGATTCCGGCGACGGCTTTCGCGTCTGTTTCGGCGTCCCTTGCGGCGGGAGCGACGTCATGGATCGTTCTCCCTTTTCATGGCCGCCATTATAGCCCGGACCGGCGGGCCATGGAACCTGGGTCCATCCCCATCGAAAAACAGGCCCCCACGATAAACAGTGCGTGAAGGAGGGCCGGCTTTCGTTTCCGCCCGCCCGAATGGGTTCTATGAATAGGGCCATGAACAACCGATTTCCAATTCGGGCCGTCGCGGTCTTGATGGCGGCGCTTGCCGGTCTCGCGACCGCTGCCGCCGGCGCCAAGGCCGAGACCGCCTCGGCCTGGTCCCAGACCGCGTATACCCAAGTGCGCCTGGTCGCCGCCGTCGCCGCCACGGGATCGGGCGAAACCGTGCCGCTCGGCCTCCACTTCCGCATGGAAAAAGGGTGGAAGATTTACTGGCGCGCGCCGGGCGACGCCGGCTTTCCGCCCAAGGTCAAATGGGACGGGTCCGCCAACCTCGCCGACGCCGCCCTCGCCTGGCCCGCGCCGGAACGCTTCCGCGTGCTCGGCATCGACACCATCGGCTACAAGGACGAGGTGGTTCTGCCCGTGACCGCGCGGGTTGCCCGCGCGGGCGAGGCGCTGACCCTGGACGCCAGCGTGGATTTCCTGACCTGCGACCAGATTTGCGTGCCGCACACCACGCGGGTGTCCCTGGCGCTGCCCGCCGGTCCGGCGACGCCCAGCGCCGAGGCGCATCTCGTCAACCGGTTCGCCGCGCGCGTGCCGGGCGACGGCGCGCGATTGGGATTGAGCGTCGAGAGCGCCGCGATCGTTCCGGCGCGCGACGCCAAGGGCCAGCCCGCCGCGACCCTCGTCGTCGCCTTGCGCGCGCGCGAGCCGCTGGCCAAGCCCGACATCTTCATCGACGTCCTTCCCAGGGAAGCGAACGGCGCGGACCTGGCGGGAATCAATTTCGGCGAACCGAAAACCGTTTTCAGCGAGGGCCGCGTCCGCGCGAGCATCGCCGTGCCCGTGGACGGCGCGACGCCGCTCGAACTCGCCGGCCGCGCCGTCAGCATCGTCGTCGTCGACGGCGCGCGCCTGGCGGAAAAATCCCTGATCCTGGACGCCGGGGCCGTCGCCCCCAAAACGGCCGGCGGAAACGGCGCGACGCTGCTCTCGGCGCTGGCGCTGGCCCTGCTCGGCGGATTGATCCTGAACCTGATGCCGTGCGTGCTGCCGATTCTATCGCTGAAGCTGCTCGGCGTCGTCAAGCACGGCGGCGGCGAGCGGCGCATGGTTCGGCTGTCCTTCATCGCCTCGGCCGCCGGAATCCTGTTTGCGTTCCTGCTGCTGGCCGCCATCCTGATCGCGCTCAAGGCGGGCGGCGCGGCGATCGGCTGGGGCATCCAATTCCAGCAGTCCTGGTTCCTGATCGCCATGATCCTGGTGGTGATGCTGTTCGCCGCCAACCTGTGGGGCTTCTTCGAGGTCCGCCTGCCCGAAGCCGTCGCCGATTTGGGGGAACACGCCGCGCACGCTCACGGCCTGGGCGGGCATTTCCTGACGGGCGCGTTCGCCACCCTGCTGGCGACGCCGTGCACCGCGCCGTTCCTGGGCACCGCCATCGGCTTCGCGCTGGCGCGCGGACCCGTGGACATTCTCGCGGTCTTCGCCGCGCTGGGCGTCGGCTTGGCGCTGCCCTATCTCGCCGTCGCCGCCTTTCCGGCGCTGGCGACCCGCCTGCCGAAACCGGGACTATGGATGGTGCGCCTGAAACAGGTGCTCGGGTTCGCCCTGCTCGCCACCGCGATCTGGCTGGCGACGGTGCTCGTCGCCCAGATCGGAACCGGACCGGCTTCGAGCGTCGCCCTGTTCGCGACCGCGTTGATGCTGTTCTTGTATCTCGGCCATCGCCGGCCGCGCGCGAAGGCCGCGGCGCTGGCCGGCATGGCCCTGTCCGTCGCGCTCGCCTTCGCCGTTCCGCTCGGACTCGCCCAGGCCCCCGCCGGGATAACCGCGAAAACGGTCGCGTCGTCGAACGGAAAATCGTGGCGCCCCTTCGACGAGAGGCACATCGCCACCCTGGTCGCCACCGGCAAGACCGTGTTCGTGGACGTCACCGCCGACTGGTGCATCACCTGCAAGGCGAACAAGGCGGTGGTGCTGAACCAGGGCGAGGTCGCGCGCCGCCTCGCCGCCGAGCCGGTCGTTCCCATGCAGGCCGACTGGACCCGCCCCGACGATCGCATCGCCGCCTACCTCGCCCGCTTCGGCCGCTACGGCATTCCCTTCAACGCCGTCTACGGCCCGGCCGCGCCGGACGGGATTCCCCTGTCGGAAATCCTTACCGAGAAAGAGGTCTTGGACGCCCTGGCCAAGGCCGGAACCGTGCGCGCCGC
>CAYIQU010000158.1:0-5056 GCA_964365645.1 uncultured Hyphomicrobiales bacterium
CCGCCGGCACCATTTTCTCCGGGATCGAATCGCGTTCCAGCCGGGAATTCCGTGGGGGCAGGTATGGGATCGCTGTTTCGCCGCCCCGTCCGCCACGTCAATCCCTTCCGGGTGGCGCGTCTTCCCCTGATCGCCCGGCTCTATCGCCTGGGGTTTCATCGCTTCCGGAAACGCTGGACCAAGCGGCTGTTCAAGCGGCCGGCGCGGCTTTTGTTCGACGTCGCCTATCACCGCCTCAAGCTCCAGGGCGAGGGCCGGATGACCGTCGCCTTCCCCGACGGCCTCCGCGCGTTCGGCTTCGACGGGCGCAGCGCGCAATTCGCCGGGGTCTACATGCTGCCCGAACACATGGTGTTCGAGCCGGGCGTCGCCGCCCTGCTCGACACTTATATGACCGGCGGCCGGGTCTTCTTCGACGTCGGCGCCAACTGGGGCTATCTCTCCTTATACGCGGCGACGTTGCCCGGCTATTCGGGCCCGATCCACGCCTTCGAGCCGGTGCCGTCGGCGCACCGCGATTTGGTTCGGGCCGTGAACGAACTCGGCCTCGGCGCGCGGATCGTCTGCCATGAAATGGCGCTCTCGGATCGCACCGGCGAGGGCCGGATGATCATCCCCGATGCCGTCAACACCGGCTGGGCCAAAGTGGTCGAGACGGGTGTGGTCGCGCCGGGCGGCTTTCCCGTGCGGACCGTCCGGCTCGACGATTTGACCCTGCCCGATCCGGATTTCATCAAGATCGACGCCGAAGGGCACGAACTCCGCATTCTCCAGGGCGCGACGGCGGTCCTGCGCCGCGCCCGGCCGCACATTATCCTTGAGAACTGGCTGGAACGCCGCGACCTGCCCGCGACCATCGCGCCGCTCAAGCTTCTGGAGCGGGAAGGCTACCGATTGTTCGTGCCGTGCTGGCAGGCGCCGGGGGACCCGCCGGTCGTCTGGCCCGAGCCTCATCCGCCCTCGCCCGCGCCGGACCAGATGTTCGTCCTGGTGCCGACGACGGCCGAGCAAAGACTCTTCATGACCGAGCACCTGAGCCTGTATGCCTGCCCGGCGGAACGGATGAACGAACTGCGCGAGCGTTTCGAGGCGGTTTCCTAGCCAGATTCCGCCGTTCGGGCTAAAAGCATTTCGATGCGGAAAGGGGATGGCGCCGTGAGGGATGCGATCAGGGCCGGGTTGCGCGGTAGCGGGGTCGAACGGGCGGCGCTGCTGGTCTTGCCGGTTCTGTTCGTCGCGGCGGCCCTGGCGCTGCGTCACGCGGGCGGGCCGTTCTGGGACTGGCACGTCGTCGACCCGTCGTATTTCTACCTTTTCGATTCGCTCCACGTCGCCCGCCTGACGCCGCCGGGCCACACCTACCATCCCGGCGTGCCGGTGCAGCTCATCGGCGGGATCGTGCTCCGGCTGGCGCACCCGTTGGCGTCCGGCGACGCGCTGGCCGCCCGCGTTCTCGACGACCCGGAAGCGCATCTCCGCCTGATCAGCAACGTCCTGCTCGCCTTGAACGCGACCGCGATTCTCCTCGCCGGGGCGGCGGCGCGGGCGCTGACCGGCAATCTGGCGCTGGCCCTGTTCCTGCAGGCGGGGCCGTTCCTGTCCATGGTCATCTTGAAGAACGCCTATCACGCCAAGCCGGAATCGCTCTTGATCGCGACGGCGCTGGCGCTATCGGTCGCGGTGCTGGCGACGGGATATGGGAAAAGCAGGACGGGCAATCCGTACCGGCCGGCGGTCGCGTTCGGGATCATCGCCGGCTTCGGCGTCGCGACCAAGCTGACCGCCGCGCCCATTTTCCTGTTGCCGATTTTCCTGCTGGGCGGCTGGCGGGGAATCGCCGCCTACGGATTGGCGGCGGCGGCGGCGCTCGCGGTGTTTCTCGCGCCGGCGCTGCCCAACATCGCCCCCGCCGTCGATCTCGCCCTGACCGCGCTGACCCACGCCGGGGCCTACGGCGGCGGCGCGAAAGGCGCGATCGATTTCGCCGCCTATCCCCGCGCCGTCGTCAGTGTCGCCAGCCGTCCCGTCGTCCATCTGCAATTGGTCTTCGGCGCGGCGGCGCTGGCGATCGCGTTTTGGCGGCGCCGGCGCGGCCTTCCCGTCCCGGGGTTCGAGACCCGCGCGCTGGCGGGACTGACGCTGGCGGTGGCGGCCCAGGTTCTGGCCGTGGCCAAGCAGCCGACCGCCAACTACATGGTGCCCGCCTACATGCAGTTGCCGCTGGCCGCGATCCTGTTCTACCGGTTCGTCGCCGGCCTGGGGCTGGGCGGGGCCGTTTTGCGCCGCCGCGCCGCCGTCGGCGTGGCCGTCGTGCTGGGCGCGGTGGTTCTCGTGCAGGGAACGGCGGTGCGGCGCGAATACAGGGAGCTCGCGGAAAAACGGATGGTCGCGCGAAGCATCGACGACGGCCGGTTCGCGGCCTGCGCGCGAATCTACTTCTTTCCCGCCAGCGGCCGCTCGTTCGCCTTGTTTCTCGGCAACTGGTGGACCGGAAGCCGGCTCGGCGACGCGGTCGCCGCCCGGGTGCCGGCCAACGACCTGTGGTTCGAGCAGAACACCATGGACTTGAGGGACGCGCGCGGCTCGCGCGACTTAAGGTCGGTATTGGCGGAAAGCCCGTGCGTGGTCATGCGCGGCGGCAGCGCGCGGCCGATCATGGCCTTTTTCGCCCGCCACGCGCCGGGGTTCGCCTTCGATTCGTCGTGCACGCGGCGCGACGAGACGATTTTCACCCACGGCGTCGATTGCCGGGGGAACCTGGTTCCGAAGGCGCAAAATTAGGCGATCAGGTTGACGACGCTGCCGCGCGGCAAAAGCGTCGTCGTCGCGCCGATGTCGAGCGCGCGGATCGCCTGGGCCGGGGCGGAGGAGTACGACAGCCGCTCCTCGGTCTGGATCAGCGTTTGCAGGCGGCGGCCGGCGGTTTCGCGGGCCAGCGCCAAGCCCTGCCGCGCCCGCTCGATCTCGGCGTCGGTGACGCCCTTGAATCCGTTGACCAGGCCGGCGAGGTTCGGCGCTCCGAAGCCCAGCGCCCGGCTGTCCAAGGGCTGGATATCGAGGGTGACTTGGCCGCCGAAGCGGGTGGTCTGGGCCAGGGCGGCGCGGCCGTCGCTGGCGATCAGGTTGACGCCGTTCCGTTCGGCGTTTTTCACCAGTTGATTGATTTCACGCAGCGCCTGGCGCGCCTCGGCCTGGATGTTGAGGCGCGAGAGTCGCGTTCCGTCGATGGCGAGCTGGACGGTTCCGTTGGCCAACGAACTGGTTTGGGCGCGCTCGACCGCGACGTACAGGGAATCGAGGGTCTTGAGGATTTGCCGCGCGCTGGCGGTGGCGACGGCCAGCGCGTTTTGGGCGTCGGGCAGATTGAGGGACGCGGGCGAGCCCTGGAACGATCCGGCCAAGGCGTCGGCGGGAAGGCCGAGGCCGGCCCGGGCGAACGCGCCCGGCGGCGTCGCCTTTGGCGCGGACAAAGGGGGAAGCGCCCGCACCGAAGATTGCAGGATCAAGGACGCCGAGAGGGGATCGTATCCGTCCGCCATCGGAATCGTATCCGTTCGCCGTCGAACGTGCCGTTCGGGCGGCGAAACATCACGGGGTGCGCGTGAAGCCGTTCTGGCGCGAGGGCGATGCCGATTCGAACTCCGGCGGTCGCGCTCAAGGAGCGCCGCCTTCGGGCGGCGCGTCTCGGATAGGCCCCGATTATATCACGAGGCGCGGGCGGACCTCGTTCTAGCGAGAAACCGCAATTGGGGTTCAGTCCGTTCTTGATTTTCAGCCCGCGAATCCCCGCGGAAAGAGCGACCGATACAGGGCATCGGCCGGGCGCGTCAAGAAATAGGCAAGGTATGCCTACACTCGTAGTTGAGAGGCTTGGAAAAACCCTGTAGTTCATTGCATCGCTGGGATGGTTCTCAGGTGAACCCTAAGGGAACCGGGCGGGCGACGGGTCGGCTTCCGCCCCGAGGGTCCGGACCGGACCCGCGGGCAACGAAAGGGCGGCTTTGATGACGAAGGACGGGACAAAACATTCCCATACCGTTCACTGCCCCAGCGACTTCCGCGACCGGGTTCTCGATCTGGCCCGGCGGCGCAACGTCAACGTGGCCGACCTCGCGCGCTCCGTTCTCCTGGTCTTGTCGCCCGAAATGATCTCCACCGTCCCCGATCCGGGGGAGCCCGACAAGGGCGACCGGGAAACGGTGGTGCTGCGCTCGGGTCCGTCCAAGGGTCGGCCCTGGCAGCGCAAGCCCCGGCTTCAGGTCCGGCTACCCCCCGGCTCGAATGCCAAAACGGCAAGGCGGGCCTTGGCCGTTGCGCTGGCGCTGGATGGGGGAAAAGTTCAGCTTGAGATTCGTCACGCGGGCGAATCGAGTTCCGGGCGGCTTCGGGAAGAGCTCGAGCGGCTGAAAACCGTCATCGCCTCCCTCTCTCCCCCCCTGCTGGCCGACGGGGTCAAGACGGTGGGCGAGGCGATCCATGTGCTGGGGTTCCCCCCCGGCACCGATCCGGACATGGGGGAGATTCGTTCCAGGTTCCGCACGCTGGCGGCCATCCATCATCCCGACAGCGGCCACGGCAGCCACCAGCGCATGGCCCAGTTGAACCAGGCCATCGAGCTTCTCAGGCGCCGGGATTACTAGAAAACAGTTCATTCCGGAACCGGATTAATGGGGTTGGAAATCCCTTTCCGGCCGTCCCTTGAAAGGGGAACGGCTTGCCGGTACTCCTCGCGGGCGGGAGAAAAAAGGGGGGGCCATGCGTCTCAAGGATAAAGTCGCCATCATCACCGGCGCGGCCTCGGGCTTCGGGGAAGGAATCGCGCGCCGGTTCGGCGAAGAAGGGGCCAGCGTCCTGATCGCCGACATGGACGCGGCGCGGGGGGAAAAGGTCGCGGCCTCGCTCCCGCGCGCCCGCTTTTGCCGGGTCGACGTGTCCCGGACCGACGAGGTCAAGGCCATGGTCCAAGCGGCGCTGGATGCCTTCGGCGCGGTCGACGTCCTGGTCAACAACGCCGGCACCACGCACCGCAACCAGCCCATGCTGGAGGTGGACGAGG
>CAYIQU010000159.1:0-5035 GCA_964365645.1 uncultured Hyphomicrobiales bacterium
CGCCCGCGCGCTCAACTGCGTCGGCCCCGACGGCCGGGGCGGACCGACGCCCGAACCCTGCGGCCAGTGCGAGCACTGCCGGGCCATCGCCGAGGACCGTCACGTCGACGTTCTGGAAATGGATGCCGCCAGCCGCACCGGCGTCGACGACATCCGCGAACTGATCGACGGCGTGCGCTATCGCCCGACCTCGGCCCGCTACAAGATCTACATCGTCGACGAAGTCCACATGCTGTCGAAGAACGCCTTCAACGCGCTGCTGAAGACGTTGGAAGAACCGCCGCCGCACGTGAAGTTCGTTTTCGCCACCACCGAAATCCGCAAGGTCCCCGTCACCGTTCTGTCGCGCTGCCAGCGCTTCGACTTGCGCCGGATCGACGAGGAAACCCTCAAGGCCCATTTCCGCGTCATCGCCGATCGTGAAGGCGCGCGCCTCGACGATGGGGCGCTGCGCCTGATCGCGCGCGCCGCCGACGGCAGCGTCCGCGACGGCTTGAGCCTGCTCGACCAGGCCATTTCCCACATCGGCGGCGAGATCGACGGCGAAGTCGGCGAAGCCCAGGTCCGCGCCATGCTCGGCCTCGCGGATCGAACCACGACCTTCGATTTGATCGAAGCGTCGCTCAAGGGCGACGCATCCCGCGCGCTGGCGGTGCTGGCCGAACAGCACAACTCGGGCGCGGACGCCGCGCAGTCCATCGAGGACGCGCTCGGCGTCGTCCATTGGCTCACCCGCGTCAAGCTGACGCCCGAGGTCGCCGACGATCCCGCCTTCCCCGAGATCGAGCGCGAGCGCGGCCGCGTCCTGGCCGGCACGCTGGCCATGTCCGCGCTGTCGCGGGCCTGGCAAATCCTGTTGAAGGGGCTGGCCGAAACCCGCGCCGCGCCCAACGCCGCCGACGCGGCCGAAATGGTGCTGGTGCGCCTGGCTTACGCCAGCACGCTGCCCTCGCCCGAGGAAGCGATCCGCGCCCTGCGAGCCGATCCGCCCCCCGGCGTCATGCCGCCGGGCGTGCCTTCGCATGACAGCCGGCCGAGACACGACGCCGCGCCCCCACGCGGCCCGGCGCCGGCGATGCCGACCCCCGGTGGCGGCGGCGGCAGGCCCTCGGCCGCCCTGCAACCCGCGCCGCAAAGCGAGGCGCCGCCGTCGGCGCGAGCCGAAACCGCGCCGGTCGCGGCGCAACCGTTCGTTCCTCAATCCTTCAACGACGTCATTGAACTGGCCGCGCAACGCAAGGAAGGCCGCCTGCGCGGCCATCTGTTGCGCGACGTGCATCTGGTGCGCTTCGAGCCGGGCCGTATCGAATTCCGCCCCGGCGAACACGCCCCCGATGACCTGGCGAAACAGATCAGCGGCTTTCTCAACCGCGAAACCGGGCGAACGTGGCTGGTGGGCGTCTCGAACGCGGCCGGCGGCCAGACCGTCGCCGACCAGCACGCCGCCGCCGACGCCGCCGAGCGGGCGCACGTGGCCGAGCACCCCTTCGTCAAGGCGGTGCTGGCGACGTTTCCCGGCGCGAAGATCGAGAGCGTCCGCCGCCCCAAGATCGAAGAGAGCCTGGGCGAAGCCGTCGAAACCCCGACGGACGCCGCCCCGGATTCCGACGACGAGTCCTGATCGCCGGTCTTTTTAATGCGCGACGAGCGCGCGGGCGAGATCGCCGGTGGAAACGGGTTTTTCCAAAATGGCGTCCAGCGTGCCGATCCCGACCCGACTCTCGATCTCTCCGACGGTGAGCGCGCTCAAGGCAACGATGCGCGCGGCGGGCGATATGACGCGCACGGCGGCGGCGAAAGTATGCGCCGGCATTCCGTCCATCAGCCAGTCGCAGATCACCACGTTGCCGGGACGTTTCCGCCAGCGCTCCAGTCCTTCTTCCGGCCCGGCGGCGAGCGAGACCTCGCGGATGCCAAGCGCCTTGAGCACGGTCACGAGCAGCTGACGAAACCGCTCGTTGTCGTCCACCACCAAAACATGAAGGGAGGAGAAGGAGCCGCCGACGCCGAGACTGCCGGCGAAGCCGATCGCTTCGGCGCGCGCGGCCGCGTCGGGCGCCGCCAGGCAGGCTTCCCGGTAGGTGAAGTCGTGAACGAGGATGTGCTCGACCAGCCAGTTGCGCAGGAAATTCCGCACCTCGGCCTTTTCGACGCTGGCCGGATCGCCGCGGAAGCGGCGAACCATCGCCACCACCTGGCCCGACAGCAGCGCGTGCTCGTCGCGATGATCGTCGAGTCCGGCGTAGCCGGCCGCCCGCAGCATCGTCTCCTCGCGACCGAAATGATAAACGGTGTAGTCGCGCAGCGCGCCCAGCACGCTGCCCAGCGTCGCCGATTCCTCGAACGCGGTAATGCTTTCGTCGACCTGATTGAGAAGCCTCACCAGAATCCGGTGATCCCCGTCCACGAACGGGATGCCCGTCTCAAGGTCCTTGGTCCAACGAATCATCCCCGCTCTCCCTCCCTTGGGCGGTGCGGATTCTCTTGCCACTTTCCCGTGTTTTAGGCCGGCCCTGGTCTCTCTCCGGTCGCGGCCTTCCCCCTCTGCAAAGCTCCGCCAAAAAAGAGCGGGGGAACCTATGCCAAAATAGCCCTAATGACAATATGGGTTTTCGGCGCGGCCGGGGCGGGCCGATAGCCCGGGATTACGGGGCCAAAGCCCCGCCGGGTCCTTTGAGCGCGCGACGAGCGCCGGCTTTTTCAACGCGCGACAAGCGCCGGTCCTTTTAGCGCGCGACGAGCGCGCGGGCGAGATCGACGGTGGAAACGGGTTTCTCCAAAATGGCGTCCAGCGTGCCGGCGCCGGCTTGATCCGCGATCACGCCCGGCGCCAGCGCGCTCAAGGCGACGATGCGCGCGGTGGGCGACGTGACGCGCGCGGCGGCGGCGAAGGCGTGCGCCGGCATTCCGTCCATCAACCAATCGCAGATGACCGCGTCGCCGGGTCGCTTGTTCCAGCGATCGATTCCTTCCTCGGCCGACGCCGCCAGCGTCACGTCGCGCACGCCGAGCGCCTTCAGCACCGTGGCGAGGAAGGCGCGAAACCGGGGGTTGTCGTCCACCACCAGGACCCGCAGGCTGGCGAAGCCGTTTTGCCGCACGCCCACGCTTTGCGCGAAATGCAGGGTCTCGGCGTGAAGGGCGGCCTGCGGCGCGGCCAGCGCGGAAGCACGATAGGAAAAGTCGTGGGCGAGAATATGCTCGATCAGCCAGCGGCGCAGGAAGTCCCGCACCTCGTTGCCGTTGACGCTGCCGGGATCGGCGCGGAAGCGACGGCCGATGTCCGCCACCTGGCCCGAAAGCAGGGCATGTTCGTCCCGATGCCGGCCCACGTCGCGGTAGCCGCACACGTGCAGCATCGCCTCTTCGCGGTCGAAATGATAGATGGTGTAGTCGCTGAGCGCGCCCAGCACGCTGCCCAGCGTCGCCGATTCCTCGAAGGCGGCGATGGCGTCGTCGACCTGGTTGAGCAGCTTGACCAGGATTTTATGGTCGGCATCGACGAACGAAATGCCGATTTCCAGTTGCGGCGTCCACACAATCGCGGTCATGCGCGTCTCCGGTCCCTTCCCACCCCCGGCGATCATCATGGTCTTAACGCCACGTTCATACCATCGTATTCACCCCCGCAGCCACCCGCAATTGGGGTTCATCCCGGACATTTGATCGCCGCGGTTGACCGTTTATAGCCGAAACCGCCGTTTTTCGCGCGGGCGCGTTCTGGCTGGCCGGAACGGCGCCTGCTATACACTCCGCACGCCCCCGATCTTTTCCACCCTTCGGAACGCCCCCCCATGAAAAACCTCTCCCAGATGCTCAAGCAGGCCCAGAACCTCCAGGTCCGGATGCAGGACATGCAGGAGTCCTTGAGCGCGCTGGAAGTGACCGGCGCGTCCGGCGGCGGCAAGGTCCAGATCGCCATGACGGGCCGTGGAGATGTCCGCCGCGTCAAGATCGCGCCCGAATTGCTGGTGCCCGCCGAGGCCGAACTGCTGGAAGACCTGATCGTCGCCGCCGCCGCCGACGCCAAGGCCAAGGCCGACGCCGAGGCCCGTGCGCGCATGGCCGAACTGACCGGCGGCTTGCCGCTGCCGCCCGGCTTCTCGTTGCCGTTCTAGACGTCCTTGCCATGCTGGACATCGAGCGCCTGATCCAGATGCTGGCCCGCCTGCCCGGGCTGGGGCCGCGTTCGGCCCGGCGCGCGGCGCTGCATCTCCTGAAGCGCAAGGAGACCGCGCTGGACCCGCTGGTGCGCGCGCTGACCGAGGCGGCCCTCAACGTCCGCGCCTGTTCGACCTGCGGCAATCTCGACACGACCGACCCGTGCGCCATCTGCGCCGACCCCAAGCGCGACCGGTCCATGCTGTGCATCGTCGAGGACGTCGCCGATTTGTGGGCGATGGAACGGACCGGCGCGTTTCGCGGCCGCTATCACGTGCTGGGCGGCGTGCTGTCGGCACTCGACGGCGTCGGCCCCGACGACTTGCGCATTCCGAAACTGGTCGAGCGGGTGCGCGCCGAAACCATTACCGAGGTGATCCTGGCCACCAATTCCACCGTCGAGGGCCACACCACCGCCCACTACATCGGCGAGCGGCTGGCGGGTTCGGGCGCCAAGACCTCAGGATTGGCCCAGGGCGTGCCGGTCGGCGGCGAGTTGGATTACCTGGACGACGGCACGCTGTCCGCCGCGCTCAAGTCCCGCCGGCCGTTGTAATCAGGTTTTGTCCGGCCCAGGTTTATCAGGAACATCGGCGTCGGCGATGCGGCCGATGCGCTCGGCCAGCTTGCCCGACGAAATCCGCACCTCGCGCAACGCCTTGACCATCTGGTTGAAGGCCGTGTCCAGCTTTTCCGCCCGCTCGTCGAGGCGGTCGGCGTCTTCCTTCAGCCGCTGGATTTCGGCGCGGACTTCCTCGGCCCGCGCCACCATCTGCGCGTCCATGACGATGGCGCGCACCGTTGTCAGCGCCGCCATCAACGTGGTCGGCGAGACGATGCCGACCCGGCGGCGGTGCGCCTCGGTCACCGTATC
>CAYIQU010000160.1:0-5032 GCA_964365645.1 uncultured Hyphomicrobiales bacterium
CGATCCGCTCGCCGGCCAGAAAACCGGCTGGTTCTTCGACCAGCGCGACAACCGCGCCTTCGTCGCCCGGCTGGCGAAAGGCGCCGGCGCGGTTCTCGACCTTTACACCTATGCCGGCGGGTTCGCGGTGGCGGCGGCCGCCGCCGGCGTGAAAACGGTTCTCGCCGTGGACAGCTCCGCGCCCGCCCTCGATTTGGCCCGCCAGGCGGCGGACGCGAACGGCGTCGCGGCGGCTTGCGAATTCCGCCGCCAGGACGCCTTCGACGCGCTCGATCAACTGTCGGCCGGGAACGCCCGCTTCGACGTCGTCATCGCCGATCCGCCGCCCTTCGCGCGGTCGAAAAAAGACGTGCCGACGGCGCTGAAGGGCTATCGCAAGCTCGCCCGCATGGCCGCCGGCCTGGTCGCGCCGGGCGGATTCCTGTTCATCGCCTCGTGCTCGCATAACGTGACGACGGAAGCGTTCGGAGACGAAGTCGCGGGCGGAATTTCGCGGGCCGGGCGCGAGGGGCGGATCGTGCTCGCCTCCGGCGCCGGGGCCGATCACCCGGTCCATCCCCAGTTGCCGGAAACGGCGTACTTGAAGGCGCTGACGCTCCAGCTCGACTGAGCGCGCACCCGCGCCGGCGCTACAGCAAGCTGGCAACGCAGAGGCGGTTGGGCGCGACCTTGGCCTCGCTCTTCAACTCGGCGATAAGGCCGGCGAGATCGTCGGCGCTCCTGAGCCCCCGCATCTTTCCCACGCCGACAAGAGCCACGCTCGCGGTCAGCAAGGGATAGAAGCGGCTTCCCCCGTCGCGGTCATGCCCGAGGATGCCGCCCCGGCGCCGGGCCTCGGCGTCGTAGAAGCTCTCGACATCGCGACGGAAAGTCTCGGTCAGCCGGATGATCCGGTCGGCCGCTTCGCTCAAGTCCGCGCCGCTTAAGCCGATGAAGAAATCATCGCCGCCGATATGGCCGAGGAATGTTTTTTCGCCGGTCAGTTCCTTGCGCATCAACTCGGAGAACAGAAGAAGCGCCCGGTCGCCCTGGCGAAACCCGTACGTGTCGTTGAACGGCTTGAAATTATCGAAATCCACGTAGGCGAGAACGCCGCGCCACGCCGGATCGTCCATCGCCGCCGCCACGTATTGGGAGATCAGCGTGTTGCCCGGCAGGCGGGTCAGCGGATTCTGCTCGCGCGCCAACGTCAGGTTCTTGTCGTTGATGACCCGAAGCAGCGATCCGGCGGTGAGCATGCCGATGTAATGCCCGTTTTCGACGACCAGGACGCCCTCGCCGCTGCTGTTGGTGCTGTACGTTTCGAGAATCCGTTCCGCTTCGGTCCGGACATCCACGATCGGGGCCTTGCTGACGAAATAGCGCAGGCCCTTGCCGATCGCCCGGTTGGAAATGAGGTCGCGGCCGTAAGGGGAATAGATGTAGTCCTTGATGTCCCGCTCGAGGATCAGCCCGACCGGGCGGTTTTCTCCGTCGATGACGGGGAAAAAGGTCCGCTGGGGATCGCGGCGGAATCGCTCGAACACCGACGGCATCGGCGTATTGGCCGCGATCGGCGTCGGACGCTCGATCTGTTCCATGATCAGCTTGAAATCCGCCGGCTGGTCGCGACGGTCCTTGCGGTTGGACACGGCCACCGAGTCGTAACGCAGCTTAAGTTCGCTCAAATCCCGCCGCGGGCGGGCGATGAAATATCCCTGCGCCAGATCGCACCCGATTTCCCGGCACGCGCGAAGCTCGGCCTCGCTTTCCACGCCTTCGGCCACGACTTGAAGGCCGAGCACGTGCGCCAGATTGACGATGTTGGAAACGAACAGCTTCCGCTTATGGTCGGAATCCATGCCGCTGATGAAGAACCGGTCGATCTTGACGAAATCGGGCTGGGATTCGTACAGGTGCCTGAGTCCCGAATAGCCGGCGCCGAAGTCGTCGATGGCCAGCCGATAACCCTGGGACCGATAGTTGCTGAGAATGCCGAGCGTGCTGGAATTGTGCACGACCTTCTCGTCCTCGGTCAGTTCGAGGCAGACCCGCGTCGGCGACAGGTTGTGACGGGCGAGAATAGGGAGCCCGCGCCCGGCCTCGTAATCGCCGCTTTCGAGAAGACGCGGATCGATATTGAAAAAGAGATGTTGCGATCCATCCGGCGCCAGGCGCACGAACTTCGCGGCGGCGATTTCGCGCAGAATCAGATCGAGGCGATGCAATATTCCCCGAGCGAAGGCGTATTCGAAAAACATCGGGATATCGTCGAAGCCGAAGCGATCATGCCCGCGCATCAGGGCTTCGAAGCCGAATACCGCGCCCGTGTGAATGTTGACGATGGGCTGGAAGGCATAGTCGATCTCGGTCTCGACGTGCTCCAGAAAAAGGGTGTCGTTGTCGACCGTGGCGAGACCGGCGTCCCGGCCGGAATCCGGCGCGAGAACGGCGCGGCCGTCCCTGAAGCGAATGGGCAACATCCCGGCGGGACGCGGATCGATATCGGTGGAAAGCGTGTCCATGAAACCCCCTATCGAATATCGGCTGGGCGCTGACGCGCCAACTCGACCGAGCTGCCCGTCATGCGGACGCGGTTTCCCCGCGCCAGCGCCGTATCGATGGGGCAAGGGGCTTGGTCTCCGTCAGCGTCTTGTCGTCGACGGGCAGGGCCGTCCGGTCCGGCGCGTCCGCCGCCGCGCCGAGTGCCGCGAAAACGAGATTGGCCGAGACCGCGGCGTTCAATATCCCGGGCGGCGGTGCAAGGACGTCCCGTTCATAGGTGTTCATCATGGTCTCTCTCCCGAAAGGTCCGAATATGTCCTTTGTTTTCCGGGACGATCTAACCACGGCCTTGTGACTCTATGATGACACCCCCGTGAAACATTGACTCGAATACGGGCTGCGGCATCCGGGATTACTTGAACGTCAGCTTGCCCCACAGCACGGCCGAAACCAGGCCGAGCGACACGCCGTTGGCCACCATCAGCGGAACGTCGCCCAAGAGAATTCCATAGGCCAGCCACAGCACCGTGCCCAGCGTCAGCGCGGCGAAGGTGGGCAGCGAGATGTCGCGGGCCGAGCGCGTGCGCCAGATGCGCGCCACCTGCGGGATGAAGGCGAGCGTGGTCAGCGTTCCGGCCCCGAGGCCGACGACGGTCACGGCGGTGTCCATGGGGTTCTTTCCTAAGACGGTTCGAGGTACTGCGCCAGCATCTCGCCCAGGCCGATCACCGGGAGTTCCATCCCGTAGTGCTCCATCGCCTCTTCCATCACGTTGCGGCAGTTGGCGCAGGCGGTGACGACGCCCTCGATGCCGCTTAAGCGCTCGATCTGGTCCTTTTTGCAGCGGAACGCGGCAAGGCGAAGCGGCTCGGCGCGCGAATTGGTGCTGACCCCGCCGCCCCCGCCGCAGCAGATGTTCGCCAGGCCCGCCCCGTCCATCTCGACGAAATCGGCGGCCACCGCGCGCAGGACCCGGCGCGGCTCCTCGACGATGCCGCCGCGACGGACCAATTGGCAGGGATCGTGGAACGTCAGCTTGCGCCCGTCCTTGCCCTTGAGCCGGATGCGCCCTTCGGCCAGCAGTCGGTCGAGCAGCTCGACGATGTGCACGACCTCGAACCCGTAGGCGCGCCCGATCAGGTTGGGGCCTTCCCACTTCAGCGCCGAATAGGCGTGGCCGCATTCGGGACTGATGACGTATTTGACGCCCAAGCCCTCGGCCGCCGCGACGATGCGCCCGACCAGCGTCGCCGCGACCGCCTTCGAGCCCATCTGGATGCCGACGTTGGTCGCCTCGAAGGTCTGCGTCGAGATGGTCCAGCGGACGCCCGCCTGCTGGAACAGGCGCGACAGGGCGCCGATCACCTCGGGGAACCCGATCACCTCCATCGCCGAAAGAATGACCATGTAATCGGCCCCCTTCACGTCGAGGGGAACGGGGATGCCGGTTTTCTTTTCCTGGATTTCGATGGTTTTCTTGAGCGCCTTGACCTGGACGCCCAAGGGGCTGCCGGTCGTCATCGCCCGGTCGGCGGCCATGTACAAATCGGCCGGCGCGAACCCGCCCGCGGTCATGCCTTCGCGCATCTTGCGCACGGCGCCGGCGATATCGATGCCCATCGGGCAAACTATTGTGCAGCGCCCGCACAGAGTGCACGAATCGAACACCAGCGGCGACCATTCGTCCAGTTCGGCTTCCGTCACCTCGTCCGGCGCCAGGCCCAGCGCGCGCTTGATGGGAGCGAACGGCGACTTGTGGCGCTGATAGGCGCGCACCATCGGGCGCAGCTTATGGGTGGGCGTGTACTTCGGATCCTCGGTCGTCAAATAGAAAGGGCAGGCCTCGGCGCATTCGCCGCAATGAACGCAGGATTCGAGATAGGCCGCCAGCGGCGCGTCGATCACGGCGAGGAACGTCTCGACCGCGACGGCGGCGCTTTTGCTTTCGGGCCGGGTGCCGGTCATGGCGTTATCCCCCGGCGGCCGAACGTCGCGCCCGTATAGGCCCGGCTGAGGACGAACGTGACCGCGTGCATCAGGCGGCTGAAGGGGAAGTAAATCAGCCACGCCTCGACCGCCAGCAGGTGCAGGATGCGAAGCTCGACATGGCTTTCCTGCAAGGCGAGGCACCCGGTCAGCATGACGATGAAGGTCAGCCACGCGCCGACGTGATCGTCGGCGTCCGAAATCGCGCGCAGGACCGGATCGGAAACGCGCCGGAACCACAGCAGGATCAGCCCGGCGAACGCGGCCTCGGCCGCGACGATGAAGCCCCAGCGCGGCAACGGCTCCCAGCCGAAGCCGAGGACGCGTTCCTTGAGGAAGGCGACGTGCGGCGCCGCCCAGAACAGCAGCGCGAACAGGCCGAGGTGGAACAGGTAGCCGGCGAAGACGTGGAACGCCGTCCGCCGGCCGAACCCGCCGTGCGGGACGAAGTGAAGAAAGAAGGCGCGGACCGCGCCGGCGGCGGCCGAACCGCGCGGCACGCTCAAGTCGGTCTTGCGGCCGAAGCGGACGATGCCGGCGACGCGTGCCAGGGCGCCGACGG
>CAYIQU010000161.1:0-5014 GCA_964365645.1 uncultured Hyphomicrobiales bacterium
CCCCAGTGTCCGATAAGGGGCCTTGTGTCAGTCAAGCCCGCGACAAGGCAGACGGATTGCATGGACCGACGCGCGGGCGCCGATGGCCGAGTGGCACCGACCCCAGCCCTCCCGATGGGCAGGCCCCCCGGGGGGGCACGGGCGTGGGCGGGGCGGATGGAGTGTCGGCAAGACAAAAGCAAGGGGGCGATCATGGGTCAAGGCCTGTTGCGCAAGACAAGGGTGCCGGAAGAGCCCGGCGCGGCCGAGCGGCGTAAATATCCGCGCTACAAGCTGGCCGGGGTTCGGGCGACCCTCAACAACAGCATCGCCTGCGGCATCGTCGACATCGCCGCCGAGGGCGTGTTGCTGTCGGGCGTGCCGCTGAAGAAATCGCCCCGGTCCGGCGACAACTGCCTGGTCGCGTTGCGCATCGCCGTCGGTTCGCGCGAGGTGCCGGTCCTGGTGCGGGGCCGCGTGGTGCGCGAGGGGCGCGGGCAGGTCGCCGTCCACTACGCCCAGCCCGCCGCGGTCTGGCCGCGCCTGCTCGAACTCATGGCCGAACGCGAAAGCGCCGCCGCGCCGTCGCTGCCCAAGACCCAGGCCGAAATCGAAACGCTGCTCTCGAATCTGTCGGCCTGAGCCGGTTATTCGCGCAAGGCGACGTCGGCGGATATTCGATCCGCGCCCGACGGCAACGGCTGGGCGGCGTCTTCGATCCAGGTGGCGATGTCGCGCCAGGGAACTTCGGCCTGCAAATCGCGCAGCAGCATGTGATAACCCTCGTCGTAGAACGCGACCCGCTGGCGCGCCCGCGCCCGCTCGGGCAGGCGCTCCAGCATCATGCGGGTCGGCGCCTTGGGCACGATTTCATCCTTGCGGCCGTAAAGGATCAACGCGCGGGTCTCGAAGCGGGGCGCGCCGTCGAGGGCCTCGTCCATCAAATCGACCAAGCCGTGGATGGCGTCGATCCGCGTGTCCTTGATGACCAGGGGATCGCGCCCCAGCGCGCGCAGCATCTCGATGTTGTCCGACGGCGTGATGTCGAGGCCGCGCCCCGAAACCCTCGCCGCCGGCACGGTGTGCGCGCCGAGCCAGAGCGCGGCTTGCTGGTACCAGGGCATCGTGACGCGGCCCCAGACCGCCGGCGCCGACAGGATAACGCCGTCGGCGGCGGGCGCCCGGCCGTTCGCGAAGGCGGTCAGGATCACCGCGCCGCCCATGCTTTCGCCCAGAAGATAAAGCGGCGTTCCGGGGTGACGCGCCCGCGCCAGACGGACGAAGGCGCGCAAGTCGTCGGCCAGCGCGGCCGATCCCGGCCACAGGCCGGCGCGCGCGGTCGCGCCGAAACCGCGCTGGTCGTAGGCGTAGGAGGCGATGCCGCGTTCGCGCAAATAGTTGCCCGGCTCGGCGAAGAAGTTGCCGTAGTCGTTGAAGCCGTGCAGCGCGACGACGACCGCGCGCGGCGGGTCCCGGTCGGGCATCCAGACGCGATAAGGCAAGGTCGCGCCGTCGGCGGCGTGGAAGACGTAATCGCGCAAGGCAGGGTCGGCGACGGCGGGGCCGGGGCGTTCCACGCGGGGCGCGCACGCGGCCAGCAGCAGCAGGCCGATGATGGCCGCGCCGGCGCCTTTCATTGCGGCGGCTCCGTATCCGGGGCGCGGGTGAGCTGAAGAAAAATATCCTCCAGATCGCTCTCCCGGGTCGTCACGTCGCGGATTTCAAGCCCCGCCGCCTGGATCGCGGCGATGATCTCGCCGCCCGTGACCCGGCTGGGCGGATAATGAAAAACGAGCCGGTCGGGCGCGGGATGTTCGGCGTTGAGGCGCGCCAGCGCGCCGGGCACCGCGGCGACCGGCGCGGTCAGCGTTACCGCCATTTCCTTGGAATCGAGGCGGCGCAGCAGCGCCTCTTTCGCCTCGCAGGCGATCAGGCGGCCGTGGTTGATGATGGCGATGGTGTCGCACAGCGCCTCGGCTTCTTCCAGGTAATGGGTGGTCAGCAGGATGGTGACGCCGGCTCGGTTCAATTCCTTGACGTAATCCCAAAGCTGGCGGCGAAGCGCGACGTCGACCCCGGCGGTCGGCTCGTCCAGCACCAGCACCGGCGGCGAATGGACCATCGCCTTGGCCACCAGCAGCCGGCGCCGCATCCCGCCCGAGAGCGTCCGGGCGTAGGCGTGCGCCTGGTCGCTCAGGCCGACGGCGGCGAGGATGGCGTCGGTCCGGCGGTTCGCCTTCGGCACGCCGTAGAGCCCGGCCTGGAGGTCGAGCAGTTCGCGCGGCGTGAAAAAGGGATCGATGTTCAATTCCTGCGGCACCACCCCGATGGCGGATCGCGCCCGGCGCATTTCCGCCTCGATGTCGTGGTTCCAGACCCGGGCGATCCCTGAGGTCTTGACCACCAGCCCGGCCAGGATGTTGATGAGCGTCGACTTGCCCGCGCCGTTGGGGCCGAGCAGGCCGAAGAACGAGCCGCGCGGCACGCGCAGGGAAACGTCGCGCAGGGCCTCCTTGGGTCCCCGCCGGCCGCTGGCGGCGTAGGTCTTGCAGAGTCCCTCGGTTTCGACCGCGTAGTCGGGGGCGAAATCGGGGCGCGGGTCGGCCTTTGATTGTTCGGCGGCAGTGTTTATCATTGGGGCGTTATCTTCCCGCAGCGAACCCCTCGGAACAAGTCCCATGGACACCGCCAGCAAGGACAAGGACGCGATCGTCGTCTCCGCCCCCGCCGTCGCCTGCGAAGGCGAAGGGGGGGCGCTGGGCCATCCGCGGGTGTTCCTGCGCATCGGACCCGCCCGCGAAATCGTCTGCCCCTATTGCAGCCGGCGCTTCGTGCTGGCGGAAGGTACCGCCGCCGACGCGGGACATTAAGTCGTGTCCGCTGGCAAGGGCGCCAAGGGGAAACCCGACCACGTCTTCCTGGTCGACGGGTCGGGATTCATCTTCCGCGCCTTTCACGCCTTGCCGCCGATGACGCGTTCCGACGGCACGCCGGTGAACGCGGTCTACGGCTTCACCAACATGCTGCTCAAGCTGATCGAGGACGCGGACGCCGAATACGTCGCCGTGTTCTTCGACCGCGCCCGCAAGACCTTCCGCAACGCGATTTACAAGGACTACAAGGCGCACCGCCCCGAGGTGCCCGAGGAACTGGTCCCCCAGTTCCCGCTGGTGCACGAAGCGGTGCGCGCCATGAACATCGTCGAAATGAGCAGCGAAGGGTTCGAGGCGGACGACTTGATCGCCACCTATGCCCGCCTGGCGCGCGAACAGGGCCACCGGGTGACGATCGTGTCCTCGGACAAGGACCTGATGCAGCTGGTCGGCGCCGGCGTCGAGATGTTCGACGCCATGAAGAACCGCGTCATCGGTCCCGAGCAGGTCAAGGAAAAGTTCGGCGTCGGGCCGGACAAGGTGGTCGAGGTCCAGGCGCTCGCCGGCGATGCGTCGGACAACGTGCCGGGCGTGCCCGGCATCGGCGTCAAGACCGCCGCCCAGCTGATCGAGGAATACGGCGACGTGGAGACCCTGCTGAAGCGCGCGGGCGAGATCAAGCAGCCCAAGCGTCGCGAGGCGCTGGTCCAGTTCGCCGATGCCGCCCGCGTCAGCCGCGAACTGGTGCGCCTGAAGGATGACGTGCCCATCGAGGGCGGTCTTGAGACGCTGGCCAAGCGCCCGCCCGACTGGACGAAGCTGCTGGGGTTTCTGAAGGCGCAGGAATTCCGCTCCATCGCGGCCCGGATCGCCAGCCGTCACGGAATCGATTTGGCCGACGTCGAGGCCGGACCGACGATCAGGACGGAAAAGAAGAAAAGCGAAACCGAAAAAACCGAGGAAGTCCGGGTCGAGGAAAGCCCGCCGCCGAAACACGCCGCCCCGGCGAAGAAGGCGCACAAGGCGGACTACGAACTGGTGCAGGACGAAAAGGCACTCGAGCGCTGGGTGGCGGAGGCCCGCGCCGCCGGCCGCGTCGCGGTCGACACCGAAACGACGTCGCTCGATCCCTTCCGCGCCCGATTGGTCGGCGTGTCGCTGGGCCTTGCCGGCGGGCGCGCGTGCTACATCCCCGTGGGCCACGTCGGCGCGGGCGCGCAGGGTGTGTTCGATCTGGGTGATGGCAGGGGGGGCGACGGCGGCA
This sequence comes from uncultured Hyphomicrobiales bacterium, assembly GCA_964365645.1. Lineage (GTDB taxonomy): Bacteria > Pseudomonadota > Alphaproteobacteria > Rhodospirillales > 2-12-FULL-67-15 > 2-12-FULL-67-15. The sequence goes on from CAYIQU010000161.1 coordinate 4,117, forward strand.
ACGATGCCAAGGGCGACGCGCCGAAACAGATTCCCTTGAAGCGCGCGCTCATCCTCCTGAAGCCGCTTTTGGAGGATGCGTCGGTCCTGAAGATCGGCCAGAACATCAAGTACGACATGCAGGTTTTATCCCGGCACAAGATCGACATCGCGCCTTTCGACGACACCATGCTGCTGTCCTACGTGCTGGAAGGCGGATTGCACGGCCACGGCATGGACGAGCTGGCCGCGCTGCACCTGGGCCACGCGACCATCAAGTTCGCGGACGTGACCGGCACCGGCAAGGCGCAGGTCACGTTCGATAAAGTGCCGCTCGACAAGGCGCTGGCCTACGCCGCCGAGGACGCCGACGTTACCTATCGCCTGCATGAAGTCTTGAAGCCGCGTCTCGCCGCCGAGAGCCTGGCGACCGTCTACGAGACGCTGGAACGCCCCCTGGTGCCGGTGCTGGCAGCGATGGAGCGCGAAGGCATCAAGGTGGATGCCAAGGGGCTCAAGGACCTGAGCGAGGATTTTACCAAGCGCCTCGCCCATCTCGAAAAAGACATCCATCGTCTCGCCGGGCGCGAGTTCAACGTCGGCTCGCCCAAGCAATTGGGCGAGATCCTATTCGACGAAATGAAGCTGGACGGGGGCAAGAAGGGCAAGACCGGCGCCTACACCACCGACGCCGAGGTGCTGGAAGAGCTGGCGGGCGAGGGCCACCCGTTGCCGGAAAAGGTTCTGGAATGGCGCCAGCTCGCCAAGCTCAAGAGCACCTACACCGACGCCCTGATCGACGAGATCAATCCCGATACGGGCCGCGTCCATACGTCGTATTCGCAGGCCGTCGCCTCGACCGGACGGCTCAGTTCATCCAGCCCCAATTTGCAGAACATTCCCATCCGCACCGACGAAGG
>CAYIQU010000162.1:0-5012 GCA_964365645.1 uncultured Hyphomicrobiales bacterium
CCAAGGGCGCCGGCGGCGATCCAAGGGATTCTCCCCGTATCGCCTTTTGCCGGTTTTGCCGGTTCGCCCGCCCGTGTAGAGTGGCCGGGCCAGACTACATCCCTTCCCATTTGGACAAACATGACCTTCCGCGACGCACGCCACCCGTTCCTTGTTTTCGCGAGCGGAAAACTGACGCCCCGGCTCCGGCTGTGGTTCTTGCTGGTCGGGTGCTTCGTCATTGTGCAGACCTTCGATCGCCTTGCCCTTTTGATCTGGTCGGGGGCCACGAAAGCCGGCGTCGGGGCCGGGCTGGCCTCCGTGGTCGCCTACGGCCTTCTCGAGGACGCGGCCATCGGCCTGTCGATGGGGCTGCCGTTCCTCGTCGGCCTGGTCCTTTTTCGCCGCTGGCTGGGGGGAAAAGTCCTCGCCGTCGCTTCCCATCTTCTCTTGCTGGCGATGTCCGTCGTCCTGGTCTTCAACGAAGGCGCCCAGATCCTGTTCTGGAACGAATTCGACAGCCGCTTCAACTCGATCGCGGTCAACTACCTGATGTTCCCGCGCGAGGTCGTCGGCAACATCCGGGAATCGTTCCCGCTCGGCACTCTCCTGCCGATCGTTCTTGTCGCCGGCGCGGCGCTGTACCTGTTGACGCGCCGCGCCCTGGTCCGGGCGCTGGCCGCGCCGCCGATCCGGGGCGAACGCCGAACGACGCTCGCCGTCGCGACGGTCTCGGTCGCTTTCGCCGCCGTGGTGTTCGCGACCGATTTCCCGTCCCGCTACGCCAATCGGGAACTGGCCGAGATCGCCACCAACGGCCTGCATTCGCTGGTCCGCGCGGCGGTGACCAACGACGAGAAATACGACGGTCTCTATCTCACCCTCTCCGACGACGAGGCGTTGGCCCTTGTCCGCGGCATGACCCGCATCGACGCCAGCGTCGTCCCGCTTGCGCCGGGCAAGGCGGCGGAGCCGGCCCTTTGGCGCCGCGTCGAAAACCCCGGCCCGGCCCAGAAACTGAACGTGGTTCTGGTGATCGAGGAATCCTTCGGCTCGACCTACGTCGACGGCCTGGACAACTCCCGAAACGAGTCGATCTCGCCGCGTCTCTCCGCGCTGGCGCGCGACGGCGTTTTTTTCACCAACGTCTATGCCACCGGCAACCGGACCGTCCGGGGCCTGGAGGCGATCTTGACCTCGTTCCCTCCGATTCCCGGCGTTTCGACCGCGCGGCGTTCGGGGTCCGAGGGCATGAACTCGCTGCCCTTCCTGCTGCGCCAACAGGGCTATCGCACCGGGTTCCTGTACGGCGGGCTGGCCACGTTCGACAACATGGGGAATTACTGGTCGGCGATCGGCTTCGAGAAGGTCTGGGACCAGCGCGACATCGCCGATACCGGCTTCACCACCATCTGGGGCGCGGCCGACGAATACATCTTCACCGAGGCGATCAAACGAATGGATGCGAACGCGACGAAGGGCTCGCCGTTCTTCCTCGGCGTGCTGACCGTGACCAACCATCGCCCCTATGTCTATCCCGACGGCCGCATCGACAAGCCCGCCAAGAGGAAACGGAAAGAAAACTCGGCCACCTACGCCGATTGGGCCTTCGGCGATTTCATCGAGCGCGCGTCCACCCATCCATGGTTCAAGGACACGGTCTTTATTTTCGTCGGCGACCACGGCCCGCGGGTTTACGGCGCGGCCACGGTGCCGGTGCCGTCCTACCGGGTGCCGCTGCTTTTCTACGCGCCGGCGCATCTGAGGGCCAAGCGGATCGAAACGGCCGGATCGAGCGTGGACGTCGCGCCGACCTTGCTCGGGCTGCTGGGGTTCACCTACGACAGTCCCTTCTTCGGGGTCGATCTCACTCGCATTCCGCCGGACAAGGGGCGCGTCGTGATTGAACATAACTACGCCATCGCCATGGGGACGGACGGCCGCGTCGCCGCCATCCTTCCGGGCAAGCGGACCGAAGGATATGACATGAAAATCGGTCCGCACGATCTCGTTCCCACGCCGTCGGCCGACCCCGAACTGGCGCGCCGAACCGCGGCGCTGACGCAAACGGCCCATCGCCTGTTCTACGGCGGGCGCTACCACGATCTGCGCGCCAAGACAGGGCCATGACGCCGGCCGAGACGACCGCCTATCTCGCGCCCGAGGGCTTCGCGGCCGAACTCGCCCATGAACTGGGCACGGACGTCGAGGATTTAGGCGGCCTGTTCCTGGCGCCCGGCCCGCCGCGCCCCGCGGCGTGGGCGGCCAACGTCTGGTTCGAGCCCAAGCGGCTGGCGATTAGCTCCATCGCCGACGGCGCCAAGCAGTTGCGCGCGATCCAGCGCAATTGGGCGCTGTGTCCCTTGCGATTGCACCGCCGCGCGGCGCTGATCCAGGACAGCCTGCCGCACGTCTCGGCCAAGCCCCTGAAATTTCCGTCGCCGGCGCCGACGGCGCCGCTCGGCTCGTGGACGCTGCTGGCCGCCGATGAAATCCTGGCCGCGCCCCGCTGCGCCAGTCCCTTTCCCAACGGCGCGGTCGCCTTCGTCGAGGACAAAGAGGGTCCGCCCAACCGGGCCTACTTGAAATTATGGGAGGCGCTGACGGTTCTCGGCCGTTGGCCGGGGCAGGGCGAGACCTGCCTCGATCTCGGCTCCAGTCCCGGCGGGTGGACCTGGGCGCTGGCGCAACTGGGCGCGCGGGTCATCAGCGTCGACAAGGCGCCGCTGGCGCCGGCCGTCGCCACGCTCGCCAACGTCGAGACCCGGCGCGAAAGCGCGTTCGCGCTCAAGCCCGCCGACGTCGGCCCGGTCGATTGGCTGTTCTCGGACGTGGTCTGTTATCCTGAGCGCCTTTATCGACTCGTGAGCGCGTGGCTGGACTCAGGGCTGGCGCGGAACATGGTCTGCACCGTCAAGTTCCAGGGCGCGACCGACTTCGCCGCCCAAGCCCTCTTCGCCGCCATTCCCGGCGGGCGGCTTTGCCATTTGCACCACAACAAGCACGAACTGACGTGGTTGTGGCAGGCCCCTGGGGCCTGAGGGCCGTGGCCGGGGGCGTGACGGCCCGCTATTTCGGCGGGGCGACGCCGGCGATCCGCTCGTAGGTCTTTTCCCAATCCTTCGGCAGCTTGTGGGCGACGCCCTGGTGGCAGTCGATGCAGGTCTTGCCCTGGGTGGCCGCCTCGGTATGGCGGCGCTTGGCGGGCCGTACCTGCTTTTCCAGGTCCATGAAAGCAATGGCGTGGCAGTTGCGGCACTCGCGCGAATCCGTCTTCTTCATCGTCCGCCAGACGTTGCTGGCGAGAGCCAAGCGCTTGACCTCGAATTTCTCCGGCGTGTCGATGGTGCCCAACGCCTTGTGGAAAAGCTCGTTGGAGGCCGCGATCTTGCGCCGGACCTTATAGAACCAGTCCTTCGGGACATGGCAGTCGGGGCAGGTCGCGCGCACCCCGGTGCGGTTGGCGTAATGCGGCGTCGGCTTTATTTCGGCGAATACCGTGTTGCGCATTTCGTGGCAAGACGTGCAGAACGCCTCGGTGTTGGTCAGTTCGAGCGCCCAGTGAAACCCGCCCCAGAACACAATGCCGGCGACGAACCCGCCGCCCGTCAAAAGGCCCAGCGACCATTTCGCGCTCGGCCGGCGGATGATCGCCCAAGCGCAGGCCAGAAAGCCTCCAATGCCGCCGCGCTTTTCGCCTTGAGTGTCGGCCATCGTTCGTCCCTCGTTCTTGATCGGTTATTTAGCCCGCGATCCGCCTCGAAAACAAGGCCCGTGGGAAGGTCCGCACGGGCCTTGCTTCGAAAACGGATCGGCGATTCGCTTCAGTTCAGTTTCGCCGCCTGGATGTCGGCCTTGACGCCGATGCCCAGGCTGAGCGGGAACGAAACGTGGTGGAAGCGGGTGGTGACGTTGTCGTCGTGAACCGCAAGCCCGATCGTGTAGGTCCCGCCGACTTTCATGATCTTGTCGTCGGCCGGATTGCCGGTGTTGAGCTTGCGCCGCCACACCAGGGTGTAGGTGCCGTCCTTCCACGTGCCCTTGGTGGCATCGTTGTCGGCGGCCGAACCCTTGGCGTCGGCGCGGCTGACGACACGGCCGGGAAGAATGTCGCCTTCCTTCCAGCCGGCGCCTGCGTCGTAGGCGACGGTGTTCTCCTCGCGCAGCAGGGCGGCCGGCTTGGCGGCATTGCCGATGTCTTCTTGCCGCAGCGCCTTGGCGCCGACCTTCTTGGCGTCGAACATGAACTTAGGGATCATGGTCTTGCGGTCCACGTTGAAGGCAAACGGGTTCTTGCCTTCGTCGAACAGGCGGTGCTGGAGAACGTAGCCGTCGTCGGCCATGCCGGCGGGATTGGAGCGATGCACCCGCCATTGCATCAGATCGAGGAAGCCGCCCTCGGCCTTGATCTTGGCGATTTCGTCCGCGGTCTTGGTCTTGTCCCAGCTTTTGCCGTCGACGCGCGTCGAGGGCAGGAACTTAAGCACCTCGTCCTTCTTGAGGCCGGCCTTGCCGAGGTAGGGGTGGTTTTCGACAACTTCTTTCGTCGGTTCGTTCGGCATGTTGCGCAGGCCGTTGTGGCAGGTCAGCCAGCAGCCCTGCGCCGCGAAGTTCGGCACTTTGCCGTCGTCGAGCATGATCGAGAAGCGATCCTCGTACAAAGGCGGTTCCTTGCCGGAGCGTACCGATTCCTTGACCCGGTGGCTGCCCCAGAACTTCCATTCCTTGCCGTCGTAGCGGATGTAATCGTGCATCCGGCCTTCGCGGTTCATGTGGCTTTTCCACTGGAAGCGGAAATAAAGGTAGTCGGCGTCGTGGGCCGCCTGTACGGCGACATCCGTCACGCCGTTCTTGCCGGGAATGGGGGTGGGTTCGAGCGGCCCGCCCTTGACCAGCTTGTTGCCGATGTCGGCCTCGTCGCCCTCGTGGCAGGAGACGCACGCCTTGCCTTGCGGGATCTGCTTGTCGCCCTTTTTATGGTCGGGGGTGAGCAGCCATTCGTAGCCGCCCTGGCCGGGATAGAAGAGCTTGAC
>CAYIQU010000163.1:0-5003 GCA_964365645.1 uncultured Hyphomicrobiales bacterium
ATGCTGGGGGTCGGCGCGGTCGTCTATTTCGCCTACCACGCCGTCAACGGCGACCGCGGCCTGATGGCGTGGATCGAGTTGAAGGACAAGGTGGTGGCGGCCGAAACCGCCGCCCACATGGTTGCCGAAGAGCGCCGCGCCATCGCCAACCGGGTGGGGCTTTTGCATCCGGAACACCTCGATCCCGACATGGTCGAGGAGCGTGCCCGGGTCATGCTGAACTTCGCCTATGCCGGCGACATCGTGATTATGGACAAACCGAGGAACGAGGGAAGGAACAAACCATGAGCGTCATCGCCGAAGGACTCGAAGCTCCGTACTACATCGCTTCGTTCATTACCGGCGCCGCCGGTTCCGCCCCGACCGGCGAGCGCGACGCCGAAGTCGTCGGGCGCATGATCCGGCTGGCCGTCCGCGCCCAGGGATTCCTGGGACTGGAAACCGCCAACCGCGACGACGGCGCGGCGACCATGCAGTCCTACTGGAGCAGCCTCGAGGCGCTGGACCGCTGGAAGCTGGCCTGCGACCGGATGCTGGCCGAAACCTGCGGCCTCGCGTCCTGGTACCACGCCTTCGGATTGACGGTGAGCAAGATCGACCGCCACCCGCTGTTCAAGTGGATCCGGCGCGCGGCGTGAGCGGCGCCCCGAAGCCGCCTTACTGGGCGGCCATCTTTTCAAGCCAGCGGACGGACGCCGACCCGTCCGGCTACGCCGCGACCGCCGAACGGATGGCGGAGCTCGCCCGTCGCCGGCCCGGGTTTCTCGGCGTCGAATCCACGCGCGGCGCCGACGGGTTCGGAATCACCGTGTCCTACTGGGAAAGCCTGGAATCCATTGCCGGGTGGAAAGCCGACGCCGAACACCAGGCCGCCCAAAAGAAGGGCCGCGAGGTCTGGTACAAGTCTTTCCATCTGCGGATCGCCCGGGTGGAGCGGGAAGGTGCGTTCCCTTGACCGAGCGCATCCTCTAAAATCCGCGCCTTAATCGAACAAGGGCCTCCATGGGCTTGATTCTTCGCCGGCCGGACGATCCGCCCGCCTCCGACGCCTATGCCCAGTGGTTCGCCACCACGGGCACGCAGGCCCGGCTCGATCCCGAACGGCGATTGCCGGACATGGACGCGCGCCTCGAAGCCGCGTTCGCCGCCTCCATCGAGGCGTGGTGGGGACTGGGCCGGGACATGGCCGGCGATCCCACGGCGGCGTTCGCCCACACGCCCGCCGCCGCGGCCTTCGAATCCGACTTCGGCGTCATGCTGGCCTGGACCCGCCTGGCCGCCGAGATCGCCGCCGGCGACAAGGTGCATCTCGCCGTTTGCGACGATCCTTGGCTGTTTCGGCACATCGCCGCGCTTCCCGGAATCAAAGCCGGCCGGCCGCCCGCGCTCTGGCCGCGCGCCTTGTTCCTGTTCGCCCGCGGCTTTCTGGCGCGCGCGGCGGTCGCCGTCCGGATGCTGATGGCGGCATTGCGCCTGCGTCGCCAGCGCCCCCATGTCCGCGCCGGCGCGCCCGCGATCCTGGTCTACGGTCATCCCTACAGCACGGCCGACGGCCATGACGGCTATTTCGGGCCGCTTCTCGCCCGGCATCCCGCCCTGGTCCGACTGTTGCACACCGACTGTCCGGCTGGGCGCGCGCTGGCCCTCGGCGCCGACGGCCGCAGCGCCGGCCTTCATGCCTGGGGCAATCCCTTTTTCGCCGTCGCCCTGATGTTCACCGCATGGCGGCCCAGCCGGTGCCTGCGCGCGGGGCCGCAAGGGTGGCTGGTGCGCCGCGCGGCGGCCCGGGAAAACAGCGGCGGCGGTCCCGCCATGACGCGCTGGCAGGTTCACTGCCAGACGCGCTGGCTCGCCCACGCAAGGCCCGCCCGCGTGCTCTGGCCGTGGGAGAACATGCCCTGGGAGCGCGACCTCGTCCGCCGCGCCCGCGCGCTCGGCATTCCCACCGTGGGCTATCTCCACACGCCCTTCGGCCCGCATCACATCTTGATTTCGGCCCACGCGAACGCCGACGGCGCCGCCAGCCTGCCCGACGCCATCGTCTGCACCGGGGCCGCGCCGCGCGACGCGCTGATCGCCTTCGGCCACGAGCGCGAACGCTTGATCGTCGGCGGCTCTTTGCGCGCCGTGGTGTTCCAGCCGTTGCGCCGCGACGCCCGAGGCCCCGTCTTCTTCGGACTTCCCAACATCGCACCCATCGCGCGCGAAATGGTCGCGGCGGCGGAAGCGCTCGCCGCCAAGGGCTGGCCGGTCCAAGTCCGGCGCCATCCGATGATGCCGCCCGGGGAAGTTCCCGTGCCCGCCCGACTTCTCACCGATCGGCCCCTGACCCAGCAGGACGGGCTATCGGCGGTCGTCTACGCCATGAGCAGCATCGGCCTCGAAGCCACCGGCGGCGGCCTGCCCGTGGTTCGCTTCCGCTCCGAGTCCATGTTCGCGCAGATCGCCGTTCTGCCCGACGACCGCGACGTGCCGGCGACCAACGCCGCCGGCCTCGAGCCTGTTCTCAAGAATCTCGCCGCCGCCGCGCCGTTCGACGCCGGCCGCTACTTCGCCGTGCCGGATCTCGCGTTCTGGGATCGCCTGGTCGTTGATCCCATTGGGGATCGCCCAATCATCGGCCCCATTCCCCGCCGGCCGTCCAATTAACGGCTCGTCAGGCATCGACGCGGCCGTTATTCTCTGAAACGTGAAAAAGACCGCACCCCCGATGCGTATTTATCTGGCCGACCTTGCCCACGACTACATGCCGGCGCGGCAGTTCGCGCCGTTGGGCATCGGCTATATCGGCGCGTTCCTCAAGAAGGCGTTCGGGGACGCCGTCGACGTGCGCCTGTTCAAGTCCGCCGAGCGCCTGTTGGACGCGGTCGAGAGCCAACGCCCCGACATGGTCGGATTCACCAACTACATCTGGAACGCGGCCTTGACCGCCTGGGCCGGCCGCACGATCAGGGCGGCCCTGCCGGATATGCCCATCATCATGGGCGGGCCGAACATCCGCACCGACGAGGCCGGGATCGGCGCCTTCCTCGCCCGGCACGAATACGTCGACCGGTACTGCCTCTACAGAGGCGAGGCGACGGCGGCCGATATCGTCCGTTTCCTTATCGCCCTACCGCCGGAACAGCGCACGGCGGCGGCGCTGCGGCGCGCCGCCATCGACGGCTCCTACGCGCTGGCTGACGGAAAACTGGCCGGCAATGCCCAGTATCGGATCGAGGACGACCTCGATTACATTCCGTCGCCCTATCTTTCCGGCTTGATGGACGAATTCCTCGACGAAGGCTTCATCCCGATCATCGAAACCAATCGCGGCTGCCCGTTCTCGTGCACGTTCTGCGTCTGGGGAATCGCCGCCCTCAACAAGCTCAAACGCTTCGGCATGGAGCGGATCGTCGGCGATCTCGAGTACGTCGCCCGTTCGGGACGCCGATTCCCGCAAATCGTCTTCGCCGACGCCAATTTCGGCATTCTCAAGCGCGACGTCGACATCGCGCGAACGGTCCGCGACCTTTACGAGGAAACCGGCGCGTTCTCGGCGGTCGAAATCTATTGGTCGAAATCGGCCCAGGATCACATGGTCGACATCGGTCGCATCCTGGGCAAATTGACGCACACCTACATCGCGTTCCAAAGCCTGGACGACGACGTGTTGAGCGCGATCGAACGCAGGAACATCAGCACCGAGAAACTGGTCGGCCTGATCGACCGGCTGCGCGGCTATACCCATTCGACCCGGACCGACATCCTGGTCGGGCTTCCCGGCGAAACCTTCGAGAGCCACCTCCGGACCCTCGATAAAACCCTGGCCTACGGCATCAACTTCATTCTGGGCGGCGAGATCCGCTTGCTGCCGGGAAGCGAAATGGAATCGGACGCGCACCGCGAGCGCTTCGGCATTCGCGCCAAGTACCGGTTCTACGAAGGAGGAGCGGGCGTCTACAGGGGCGAACTGGTCTACGAGCTGGAGGAGGTCATCCGCCAAACCGTGACCATGAGCGAAGAGGAGATGATTTCCCTGCGCGTCCTGCGGGCGCTCTTTTTCGCCAGCGTCACCCTGACGGAACACCGACCGATCATCGCCGTTCTCGCCCAAAAGGGCGTTCGCATCACCGAACTGTTTCGCCGGCTGGTCGAACTCGGCCGCGACGATCCGGCGTTCTCCGGCGTTCTGGAGTGGCTGTTCCGCCAGGCGCGCGAGGAATGGTTCATCTCGCCGGCCGAGGCCGCCGAATTCGTCCGCGACGAAACCAACCGGGCCGATTTGTTCAACGAACGGGCCTTCGCCAAGCTGAACTTCGGCATTCTCGCGCGCTTGCTTCTCAACGACGATGAGTACGAGGCCTATTACCGCCTGATCGGGCGGATTCTCGGCGAACTGCTGCCTGATGTTCCGCCCGCGACGGTGGCCGAATTGTTGATCCTGTGCCGGGAGCGCAACTATATCCGCAAGCTGATCCGCGGCGACGCCCGGGCCGAGGCCCGGATCGAAATGTCGCCCGCCACCCTCGGGTTGCTGCGCGAGGGCGGCTATCTTCGTCCCGACCATTCGGCTTTCCGCGACGGCGTTCTCGACGTCGCCCTCGACGACGTGACGAGGCGCGGCATCGCCGAGGCCTTCGAGCCTCATCGCGGCCGGGTTTCCAATTTCGCCCTGTCGCAAATCATGCAGAGCTTCATCGGCCGGCTGCACATGGACCCCCGCCAGGACGACGCCGAGAAAACCATCCGCGCGGGCGCGGCGGCGTAAGCGGCCGGGGCTTCGCCGACCGGACGGATTAGACCGGCGGATCGCGCTCTAAATTCTTTCCCAACGAGCGGCGAGGGATGCGCCATTGGACTCGGCGCGCCGCATCAGCCGAACAACCCGCCGACGCGCGTCCCGGCGATGCGGTTGACGATGTAGAGGCTGAGCGCGCACATCGCGATCAAGATCGCCCCGAGAGCCGCCGCCTGGCTCTGCGAGCCCGCGATATAGAAGGTGAAGATGCCGAACGGCATCA
>CAYIQU010000164.1:0-4987 GCA_964365645.1 uncultured Hyphomicrobiales bacterium
CCAAAAGAATCCTATCTTGCCCAACCGGGTATTGTGGCAGCTCCAGGCGTAGGTGCAGTTGCCGCTGCACCCCGGCGTTTCGCACGGGTTGAGCCGGCGGCGAAGGCGCGTCATTCCTGATTCGGCTTCAATTTCGGTCATGGGGTGTCTCCTGTGCAAAATCCACTTATTTCCCAGCATGGAGTGGATTTTTCATGATAGCTCTATCCTATCGTCTAATAACAAACGATAGAATAAGTCTATCAATTTTCATTTGTCCCCACATTGACCGCGGTCAAGTGGCAACCGCCCCCGGGGGGCAACGGGCCCGGCCCATGGCCGGCTCCGCGGCCGCTTAGACGGCAAGGACCGACAGGAGGTCCCGGGTAATCTGCCCGGCCAGGCGCCGCATCACCGGATAGCCCGAAGCGCGATCCTTGTCGAAAAGCTCAAGCAGGTTTCTGGCCGGGATCACGCAAATCGTACTGGCCTCCAGACAAACGGCGGTGGCGACACGGCGCGGACGTTCGTCGATCAGGGCGGCCCAGCCGAATGCCTGGCCCGGTTCCATGGTGGAATCCGTTCCAGCCCGGTTGCCGACCCCTATGGAAAAGCGGATCCGGCCGCTGACGACGAGATAGACATCGCCGGCGTCGTCGCCCAGTTCATAGACTCGGTCACCTTCGTCGAAGTTTTCCTTTCGGGCGATCCGCACGATTTCCTCAAGGGTACGATCGGACACGCCGTTGAAAAACGGGGATTGCCGTACCAAGTCCTTGATTGCTGCGCTCATCGTTTTCTCCCTCGGCCGGAATACGCGGGATTTCGCATCGCGCCCCGCGGCGCTGGTCCGCAACTCACGTTCTGCCGTTCACCCGAATTTGTCATAACGAATGTCTTGGGCCGGCAGCCGCGCTTCCATGATCAGCATGCGCAGCGCGCCATCCACCATCGGCGGTGGGCCCGCCACGAAAGCCGTCACATTCTCGAATTTTCCGGCCATTTGCGCCGCCGCCACCGCATGGATGAATCCGGATTCGAAACGCAAGGCGGGGTAGATGTCCTTGAGCGCGCTTGGCGCCTCGCCTTCGGAGAGCGCGATGACGATATCCAAGTTTCTCCCGGCACTGGCAAATCCATTCATTCGGTCCAGGAAGAAAGCATCGTTGGCCGTGCGGATACCGAAAAACACGGATCCTTTGTGGGTCGCGAAATAATCGAAGTCGTTCGCTCGGGAGAGTATGGACACAATCCCGGCGATGCCGCTTCCCCCGGCGATGCATAGAACGTTTTTGTTTTCCTCAGGCCTGAAAACCGCGCGACCCAACGGGCCAAAAACGCGAACGGAGACACCATTGCGGGGTTGGGAAAATATCCAGTCGCAGAATCGCCCCCCCGGCTTCCTCTTGATGACAAATTCGAGGGTATCCGTGCGCGCGGCAAAATTGACCATGGAATAGGCCCGCCCACCCTCAATTCCGGGAATCTCGAGAATCGCGAATTGTCCCGGGGAAAAATCCATCCGTCCTTCCAGCGTCAGCGTGAAGGAAACGACATCGCGGGTCAGAACGGCATAGGAACCCGTGACACCCCGATAATGCCCGGGCGTGGGCAGGGGCGCGGAATCCACCGGCAGCTTGCCAGGAACCATGATCGCGCAATCGCCCGATGGGGTCCCCTGACACAGAAGAAATTCGTTTTTCTCTTCCTTGAGATAGGAGCGCCCCGGCGCTTCGCGCCAGCCCGGGTCGACCGGGCCGGAAACCGTCCGCGCCTTGCAGGTTCCGCAAGTGCCCGTACCGCATTCATAGGGAAGGGCGATTCCCTGACGCAGCCCGGCATGGAGAATCTTCTCGCCGGCCTCGCAATCGAATTCCTGGGCCCCGGTTTTTGTTTGAACTGTGATTCGCATCGTGAGTTAAGCCGATGATCGGAGCGGTCGGGTTGTCACCCGGCGCTGTTGGTGGCGAAGGCGTGCCGATAGTGATCCCGCTGGCGTCGGGACGCAATGACGGCATTGCGCATCAAGATCGCTACTGTCACAGGCCCGACGCCGCCGGGAACCGGTGTAATCCAGCCGGCGATTTCGGCGCACGACTCGTAATCGGCGTCGCCAACCGTGATGGAGTTCCCATTCTTATCCACGATTTGATTGATGCCGACATCGATGACCACCGCGCCTGGCTTAATCATCGCCCCGGTTAGAAGGCCGGCCTTGCCGACGGCCACGAAAACCGCGTCCGCCTGACGGGAATGCACCGATAGATTCCGCGTCATATGGTGGCAAACCGTGACCGTCGCGCCTTCGGCCATCAACAGAAAGGCGATGGGCTTACCGACAATTTCCGAGTGTCCGACGATGACGACCTCAAGTCCCTTGAGATTCAGGCCGGTGGCGCGAAGCAGTTCAACCGCGGCCATCGCCGTACAGGGCGCAAGCTCAATCTCCCGATAGACGATATTGCCGATCGAAGCGGGGTGCATGCCCTCGATATCTTTCAGGGGGTGCACGGCCGATTGAAGAGACTTGATCGATATGTGTTCCGGGACTGGGCGCTGAATGATGATGCCGGTCACGATCGGATCCACGTTCATGGCTCCGATCGCCGCCATGACCTCGGCCTCGCTGACGTCCGGGGGCAAGCGTTTCTCGTCGAATAGAATGCCGGTTTTTTCCGCGCCACGCCGCTGATTGCGAACGTAAAGATCGACCGCCGGGTTGGCGCCGATTGTCACGGACACGATTTTAAGCCCCCATCCGCTGGCCTTGAGCGCGTCAACCGCCACGGCCTGATCGGCGATGATTCGTTGCGCCAGAACCCGCCCATCGAGGTGCTTGTGTCTGTAGGATTTAACGGCGTCGGCTACCGCGAGGGTTCCCATGTCTTCACTATTTAAAGAGTCCGCCGGGAATTCACGCGCCGCCGTATTGAAGTGGACGAACGTTCGGATCGCGCCGGCTGAGTTACTCTTCCTCCTCGTAATCATAGGTCAGTGGCTTGTCGATGAACGCGAAGAGATCCCCGCCCTCAATCCGCGTCTGGTACAACTTGATATCGCGTTCCGCCTCGCCTGTACGGGTTCCAGTCTTCATATCCCATTGCCAAAGATGCTTGGTGCAGGTGAAAACGCCATCCTGGTAAAGGCCAGATTCGACAAGCGGTTCCTCCATGTGGGGGCACACTGGCGGAATCACCCGGAATTCACCGCCGAGATTGACGACCAAGACATCCAGACCATCGACGGAAACCTTCTTTAGTCCATTGGCGGCCAAGCCCTCCACCGCACACACTCGCTTCCACGCCATCGGTCGCCTCTCCTTTTTGCTTTCCCGTAAATACCGCGTTTTCGGGGAAGCAGGCGTTCTGCAATCGGACGGACCATATGAACTCGTCACGCATCGCGCAGGGCCTCTCCCCCAACCCTCGTTGTCTACATTCTTTTTCCGGAAATAAGCAAGTCCGAGAGAAGCCTCGCCGTACATAATCCGGTGCACCAGTCGCAATAGAGGTTGGGTGCGCGTCTTTTGGTCAAAGCGGCCAGTGCGATCCTTTGTCGAGACGACGCGTCTCCAAGCGGACCTCGCGCTTAACGAATTTGGGCGCCCCGCCGTTAAGGCGGAATTTATCGATGTAGCGCCCCACCACAAACAGGCGGGTTTCCCCGGCATCGATGTGCGAATTGATGCCGTCGAGCATGTTTTGGCAAATCAGAACCGACGTGACAGCCTCGGCCGTCTTCCCATCGGCACCTACCTCGACGTTGTAAACCGTCGCATGCCGTTTGAGGGGCGAGTGGTCGGTGTTGTGCTTGGGAAGCAGGTCCACCAATGTATTCAGATCCTGCAGGGTGCCGGAAAAGTAAGTCATGTCGCGCCGTATTTCCGGGCTGTAGGCGGTTACGGCATAAGTGAAATCCGTGTCGCAAAGTCCGAGCCAATCCTTGAATTTCAGGTCGTCAAGGTACAGACAGCTCTTGTAGATCGTTTCCTTGATGGATTCGGTGGTGTCCCTGGAAGCAGTCATAATACGCACCTCTGCTGATTTGATGATGACGCACCGCGCACACACCGTGCGCGGTGCGTTTTAGTTCGCGGCCTATTCGGCGGCTTCCATGTACTTCTGGGTCGGATCGCTGGGCAGTCGATTCATCCGGCGACCCCATTCTTGATAGAAATGGCGCATGCCCACTTCGTCATGGATGTATTCGTTCTCGTGTCGGGCCTGGATAATCCGTCGCGGTTCGGAGCCGGGCAACATAGTTGCGCCCTGCCCCGCGACGCCGATCAAGTCTTCATGCAGGTTGCGCCCGAACGGTCCCCAAATCGTATTGTGGTCTTGGATGCGCTGGATACGTTCTTCCGCGGTATCGCTCTTGAGGCCAAGACCGCGGAATTCGATGAGAACTTCAGTGGCCGAGATCGGCGTCATCAGATCGACGCGCAACGCCGATCCGCGTAGATTGAAGTTCACGCCCGGGAACATATCGACCATGTACCAGTTGTTCGGCGGCAGATGCGGAAACGACAGCGCCGCCCGCGAATGCGACCCATGATACTTGTCGTATTTGACCTCGAAGGTGCCGACGTTGACGTGCCCGTTGTTGAAGGCGATGTTTTTGCGCGCGAAGTAGCCTTCGTCGAATCCGGTGATACGATTATGGTAGTGCATGTAGTCGTGGTAGAATTCGCTGTTGGTGTCGTGCCACAACTTGAAGTTACAACCGATGATCGCCTTGTGATAGTGGAACACCTCAAGCGGTTCGGCATCGATCGATTTCTGGATGCAATCAAGGGCGCCGCCCGCCCATTCCTTGACCGTCTGCGGATTATTGTCGTCGAGCGTAACCCACACGAAATTTCCAAGGGTCACTTCGCAACGAAGCTCGCGCAGGCCGACGTCTTTGCGGGAAATGCGATCCTGATATCCTTCCTTCTCGCGGGGAATCATGGCGCAGCTGCCCTTCATGTCGAACTGCCAGCCATGAAACATGCAGGTCATGTGCTTGG
>CAYIQU010000165.1:0-4985 GCA_964365645.1 uncultured Hyphomicrobiales bacterium
CCATGCGCAGGCACGCGATTGGGGCATCGATGTTCGGGCGGCGAGTGAAGGCCGCGGCGTTTGGCGTTGCCGCCGTTCTTATCGCTCAGGCGCCGCCGGCGTTCGCCGACCTTCTCGGCCACGGTGGCGTGGTGCGGGCGGTCGCGGTTTCGCCCGACGGCCGCCGCGTCGTGACCGGAAGCTTCGATTATTCCGTCCGGCTTTGGGATTTCGTCGAGCAGTCCGAAATCGGCGTCATGGAAGGTCACGCCGGGCCGGTGAACGCGGTCGCGTTCCTGGGCGGTGGGGCGCGCGTCGTCAGCGCCGGCGACGACGGCCTCGCCATCGTTTGGGACCTGACCGAGGGAAAGCCGCTTTTCCGGCTCGAAGGCCATCGCCAGAAAGTCATGGGTCTCGCCGTCGCCGCGGACGGTCGGGAAATCGCGACGGCCGGGTGGGACCAGGCGGTGCGTCTGTGGAACGCCGCCGACGGCCGCCCGGGACGCGTTTTCTCCGCGGTCGCGCCGATGAACGCCGTCGTTTTCGCGGCCGACGGCAGGCTGGTTGTCGCGGCCGGCCACGACGGCGCGCTTCACCTGTGGGACCGGCACAGCGGCGCGGCGCGCGGCAAGCTCGAAGGCCACGAGCGGGGTGTAACTCATCTGTCCATTTCCGCCGACGGCCGGCGCGTGCTGTCGGCGGGCATCGACGGCACGGTGCGGCTGTGGGACATGATCGGCTTGCGCGAAATCGCCGTTTTCCGCCATCACGATCAGCAAGTCTACGCGGCGGCCTTTCTGCCCGATGGCCAAAGCGCGCTGTCGGCGGGGCGCGGCGGGATTTTATCCGTATGGACGCTTGCCGACGGCAAGGTGCGGCGCGCGATCCGGGCGCACGAAACGATAGCCTGGGGACTAGCGGCGTCGCCGGACGGGCGGTTCGCGGTCACGGTCGGTTCCGAGGGCAGCGGGCGGATTTGGCATTTGGACACGGGCGACCGGATCGGCGGCGAGATCGCGGCGGCCGACGAACCGCAGCCGTGGCTGACCGACGCCCATCCCGGCGCCCGGCTGTTCACGAAATGCGCGCGCTGCCATGCCTTGGCCGAGGCCGGGCCGAAGAAATCGGGACCGCATTTTACCGGCCTGTTCGGCCGGCGCGCGGGGTCGCTGTCCGATTACCGCTATTCCGCCGCGCTCAAGGATGCGTCCTTCGCTTGGGATGAGATCAGCCTGTTCCGCCTGTTCAGCGACGGTCCCGACGTCATGCTGCCCGGAACCAAGATGCCGGTGCAGCGCATGCCGGACGCGGGGCAATTGCGCCAGTTGATCGACTATCTCAAGCACGCGACCGCGCCGGGAAATTAAAGCAAACGGGCCGCCGCGGTTTTTACCGCGACGACCCGTTTCCGCGAGGCCCCGCGCCGAAGCGCGGGATTGAGATCGGATCGAATTACTTCTTTTCGATCTTTTTCGAGCCGTTCTTGGCCTTTTCCTTGGCGCGCTCCGACTTCTTTTCGTCGGATTTCTTCTTCGAAACTTTTTCCTTCGCCTTCTTCGCCGGCTCGGCTTTCTGAGCGGGCGCGGCCTGGGTCGAGGGCGCGGCGGGGGCCGCCTGGGCGAGGGCTTCGGTCACGGGCAGCAGGCCGACGCCGGTGAGCATGGAAAGGGCGACGGCGGCGGCGAGAATCTTTTTCATGGGGACGTTCTCCGTTTGAGGTCTAGACGATCGGCAAAGCGTTTTGCCTGCCTTGAGACAGAGGAATAGCCCCGGTTTATGGCGCAAATGGGGTCGGCTTTGTGGCGATTAAGGCAAGAAAAGCCGGAAAGACATTTTGGGAAAGCAACAGGCCGCGAACGTGCGTTCGCGGCCTGCGTAGGCGAATCTTCCGAAAAAGGGGAAGAAGAATTACTTCTTCTTCTCGTCCTTCTTGGGGGCCTTCTTCTTGTTGTCGTCTTTCTTCTTTTCCTGGGCGACGGCGTCAACCGGGTAGTAGGTGACGGCGACGGCGCCGAGAACGAAGGTCAGGGCGACGACAGCGGCAAGAAACTTCTTCATGGTATGGTCTCTCCGAGTGAATGTTGATTGTTGAAGCACTCCAAACACCCGCAAGGCTGAAGGGGAATTGTGGCGGAAATGGGGCGGGGTGGCGCCCTAAATCGTTAATGCCCATTCTCCCGGATTTAGAAAATATCTTGGAATTTCAACAGGCTTCTGAAACGATCCCCATCCTCCACACCCCCAGGGACCAGGCCGTCATGTCCACCCTCGTCTTTTTTCATCCCATTTGCATCGAGCATGATCCCGGCGAATACCACCCCGAACGCCCCGACCGGCTGCGCGCGGTGGTGGCGGCGCTGAAGGGCCATGGATTCGAGGCCCTGTCCTGGCGCGAGGCGCCCCAAGCCAAGCGCGAGGACATCGAGCGGGTCCACGGCCGCGCCTACATCGATCAGGTTTTCGAGAGCGTGCCCAAGCGGGGGCACCTGCATCTCGATCCCGATACGGTCTTGTCGCCCGCTTCGGGCGAGGCGGCGCTGCGCGCGGCGGGCGCCGCCGGCGCCGCCGTCGACGCGGTGATGAAGGGCGAGGCGACGAACGCCTTCTGCGCCGTCCGCCCGCCCGGGCATCACGCCGAGGCCGATCAGGCGATGGGCTTTTGCCTGTTCAACAACGTCGCCATCGCCGCCCTGCACGCCCGCGCGGTCCACGGCCTGCAGCGGATCGCCGTCGTCGATTTCGACGTCCACCACGGCAACGGCACGCAGCACTCCTTCGAGCGCGACCCCGACCTGTTCTACGGCTCCAGCCACCAATGGCCGGCCTATCCGGGAACCGGATTGACCGACGAAACCGGCGTCGCCCACAACGTTGCCAACGCGCCGCTGCCGCCGGAGGCCGGGTCCGAGGAATTCCGCCACGGCTACACCGCGACGATCCTGCCCGCGCTCCGGCGCTTTCGTCCCGACTTCCTGATCATCTCGGCGGGCTTCGACGCCCACGAGCGCGACCCGCTCGCCCAGATCCGCCTTGAGACCGACGACTACGCCTGGGTCACGCGCGAGCTGCTGGCGGTCGCCCGGGACTGCGCCCAGGACCGGGTCGTTTCCTGCCTCGAGGGCGGCTACGACTTGCAGGCGCTGGCGGAATCGGCGGCCGTCCATGTCCGCGAATTGATGCGCGCCTAGGCGCGCTTGCGGGGCGGACGGGGCGGCGGGTAGACTGCCGCCCCTTCAAGGGGGAGGATATCCCGAGCCATGACCAAATCCGCGCCGTCCGACGTCGCCGGCCTCAATTTCGAGGAGGCCCTCGCCGAGCTGGAGAAAATCGTCCGCCAGCTCGAAGAGGGCAAGGGCGGCCTCGACGCCTCGATCAAGGCCTATGAACGCGGCGCCGCGCTCAAGCGCCACTGCGAGGCCAAGCTCAAGGAAGCCCGCGCCCGCATCGACAAGATCGTCCTCGCGCCCGACGGCACGCCGGCCGCGAAGCCAATGGATCAGGACTAGCCGCCGATGGCCGATCTTCAGAGAGCGATGGCCGAGAACGCGCGGGCCGTCGGCGAACTTCTCGACCGCCTGCTCAAGATGGGCGAAGGCCGCGAAGCCCGCCTGATGGAGGCGATGCGCTATTCGTCGCTCGGCGGCGGCAAGCGCATCCGCCCGTTCATGGTCAGCGCCAGCGCGCGCCTGTTCGCGGTGGCGGAAAGCTGCGCCCAGCACGTCGGCGCGGCGATCGAGATGGTGCATTGCTATTCCCTGGTTCACGACGACCTGCCGGCCATGGACGACGACGACCTGCGCCGCGGCCAACCGACCTGCCACATCCGTTTCGACGAGGCGACCGCGATCCTGGCCGGCGACGCGCTGCTGACCCGGGCGTTCGAGGTCCTGGCCGAGCCCTCGTCCCACCCCGCCCCCTACGTCCGCAACCAGCTGGTGCTGGCGCTGGCCAAGGCCGCCGGCGCCGACGGCATGGTCGGCGGCCAGATGCTCGATTTGATGGCCGAGAGCGCGAAGCTGGACATGCCCGAGGTCACGCGGCTCCAGCGCATGAAGACGGGGGCCTTGATCGCCTTTTCCTGCGAGGCGGGCGCGATCCTGGGCAAGGCCGCCGAATCGGCGCGCCACGCCCTCAGGGCCTATGCCCATGACCTGGGCCTGGCCTATCAGATCGCCGACGATTTGCTCGACGTCGAGGGCTCGGCGGCCGAGGTCGGCAAGAAAACCGGCAAGGACGCCGCCGCCGGCAAGGCCACCTTCGTCTCGCTCCTGGGCGTGGACAGGGCCCGCGATCAGGCCCAGATTTTGGCCGATCAGGCCTGTCGGCACCTTGAAATGTTCGACGAAAAGGCCGATTATCTCAAGGAATTAGCCCGCTTCGTGGTCAGCCGCCGGATGTAAGGTCCGAAAGCGGATACTTGTGGGCGGACCGCGAATCAAAACAGCGGGAAGGGACCGACACCGTGACCGGCCAGCAAGTCCAAGGCGGAACGCCGCTTCTGGACACCATCAACGATCCCGCCGACACCCGGGGCCTGAGCGTCGAACAGCTGAAACAGCTGGCCGACGAACTGCGCCGCGACACCATCCGTTCGGTGTCGATCACCGGCGGGCATCTGGGCGCCAGTCTCGGCGTCGTCGAACTGACCGTCGCCTTGCATCACGTTTTCGACACGCCGAACGACCGGTTGATCGCCATCACTGAGCCATCGATCCGCAGGTTCTCGGGCGCCTCTCTCGGAATGACGACGTTACCGCCGGCCACGATTCCCAGCAAATCCTTGGATTGGGGATTCCGCTGCGGATCGTCCGAAACCGACTCTTTGTCACCGGCCCGGCGGTCGGTGCCGGTTGCCTCCTTCTTCTTTTGGGAGCGTCGATTTACGCGTGGTGCGTGTGGGACTTCGCGACTTTCGGACGCGGTACTCCTGCACCGATCGACGCCCCCAAGAAGCTCGTCGTCCGAGGTCTCTACCGCTATACACGGAATCCGATGTATACGGGCGT
>CAYIQU010000166.1:0-4977 GCA_964365645.1 uncultured Hyphomicrobiales bacterium
CGTTCATCGACGGCAACAAGCGCACGGCGCTTGCGGTGGCCGAGGTGTTTCTCGGCCGCAACGGTTTCGATCTTGAGGCAACGGACGCCGAGTGCGTCATGATTTTTATCGCCCTCGCGGCCGGGGAGATCGGGGAAAAAGCGATGGCCGATTGGTTCCGGAAAGAGATCAAGTCCAGTCGGTGATGTTGCGCCGATCCCTCACCGGTGGACGAAGATCGTCCATTCCAGCAGGGGATAGTCGACGGCCAGTTGGACTTTTTTCCCCAGCTTTTGGCAGAACAAGACGAAATGCGCGGGATCGGCATAGTAAAGATCGCCGCGCGCGACGCCCGTTCCGTTCAACATGTTGAAGGCCATGACCTTGCGGGTTTTGCCGAAGAGCTGGACCAGGCTGTCCTCGATGTAGGCCGCCCAATCGGCCGGTTTCGCCTTCAGGCACATGTTGAAGGTGCCCGAGACGAAGGAATAGTCCGCTTCCTCGGTGGCGACGGCGCTGCGCACGAATTGGGCGCGCGGGTCTTTGATCCGCGTCTTGGCCTCGGCGATCATCAAGGGCGCGATGTCGTAGCCGGTGAAGCCCACTAGGCGCTCCTCGAACTGGGGCGCGAGGAAATCGAAGAACGCGCCGTAACCGCAACCGAGATCGTTGACGGTGAAAGGGGCGTGGTCCTGGTCGAGGATGCGGGCGAGAACCTCGAAGCGCAGCCGCTGGCCCTGTTCGTTGCGCCAATAGACGCCGCGCGCCGTCGCGCCCCATTCGGCGATCCGCCGGTCGAAAATGCCGGCCAGCGGCTTCAACAGGGTCGACGCGCCGCGCGGGGTTTCGGGGGAATGGTCGGCCATGGTGTTTTGTTTTCCCCCCGCCGGCCGCCGTCAGAACTTGGCCCAGTCGGGCTTGATGGGCGTGAGCGTCGCGCCGCCGGCGTTGAGCGGGCCGCCGCCGAGTCGTTCGAGGCGTAAAAGCGCCAAGCCGACGCCGGCGGCGCTTGAGCGCATCTCGCCCGCGTCCTCGCCGTTGGCCGTCACCGGGGTTCCCGGCGCGGGAATCGGCCCGGCGATGGATACCGGCATCAGGCGCTTCTTGATCAATCCCCGGTATTTGGTGCGGGCGGTCAGTTCCTGGCCCATGTAGCAGCCCTTGTCCCAGGCGACGCCGTTCAACTCGTCGAAGCCGTTTTCCAGCAAGATCGCCTTTTCGATTTCCAGGTCGCGGCTGCCGTCGGGCAGGCCGAGCACGATCCGCGCGCGGTCGTAGGCCTCCGCGCCGGCTTCGGCGAACCCGCGCCGGGCAAGGGTCTCGCGGACGGTCGCGCGCGGCACTATCGCGCGGGCGCCGACGGCGGCGAAGCGCGGATCGGCGAAGACGGCGCCGCCGTCGTCCGCGCGCGCGGCGCCCGCCTCGGCGGTCAGGCCGAGCGCGGCCAGGGCGCCTTCGCCGAACAGGGCGGCGACGGCGAAGTCGTTCGAGCGGTCCTCGATGGTCACCTGGGCGCGCAGCTTGTAGAGGCTGAGTCGGCGCTTGAGATCGGGCAGGCGGGCGGCTTCGCAGTCCAGCACCAGCGCGCCCGCGATCTCGACGATGAAGAATTCGTGCAGGAATTTGCCTTGCGGCGTCAGCAGGGCCGCCCAGATCGCCCGGGCGGACGAGACCTTGTTCACGTCGTTGGACACGAGTCCCTGGAGGAAGGCGCGCGAATCCGCTCCGCCGACGGCGAGCAGGCCGCGATTGTCCAGCAAAGCGTAACGCATTCCGCTTATGGGGCCGCTCATGGGGTCGTTCAGGGGTCCGCTCATGGGGTTCCGTGCCGCTATGTTAATGCTTTTCCGGGGCGGGGCGGGGCCAATTTTCGCGCTCGTCCGAGTGTCCGGAAAAGTGGGGATCGGCGCGGCCGTTGGCAAGGACCGGGTGGCCCCTTATAAGTGGCGCCAATGCTGAATTCGGACCCGATCACCGCGCCGCCTGAGTCGGCCAAGGCCCATTCGCGCATCCTCTTCGTCACCTCGACCCGGGTGGGCGACGCGGTGCTGTCCAGCGGCGTGCTCAACCGCCTGGTCGCCGACTACCCCCACGCGCGGTTCACCATCGCCTGCGGCCCGGCGGCGGCCGGCTTGTTCGCGGCGGTGCCGAATCTGGAACGCGTGATCGTTCTCGACAAGATGCCGTTTTCGCTCCACTGGCTCGACCTGTGGGCGCGTTGCGTCGGCCGCGTCTGGGACATGGTGGTGGATTTCCGCAACGCGCCGTTGACGTGGCTGTTGCCCGCGCGCCGCCAGCGCCGCATGGGGTCGGGCCGCGAGGCGATCCATCGCGTGAAGCTGTATGGGCGCGTCATCGGTCTCGAAAACAATCCCCCCGCGCCGGGACTGTGGACCCTGCCCCGGCACGAAGACGAGGCGCGCCGCCTGCTGCCCGACGGCGTTCCGGTGCTGGCCGTCGGCCCGACCGCCAATTGGCGGGCCAAGACCTGGCGCGCCGAGCGGTTCCTGGAACTGATCCAACGCCTGACCGCGCCCGCCGGGATTATTCCGGGCGCATCGGTGGCCCTGTTCGGCCGCGACGACGAACGGCCCCAGGCGATGCGCCTGATCGAATCGATTCCGGCCGAACGACGGATCGACCTGATCGGCCGGGTCGATCTGCTGACCGCCTATGCCTGCTTCAAGCGCGCGGCGCTTTACGTCGGCAACGATTCAGGATTGATGCACATGGCCGCCGCCGCCGGCGCGCCGACGCTGGGCCTGTTCGGCCCCAGCCGCGAGGAACTCTACGCGCCTTGGGGCCCGCGCGCCGCCGTTGCGCGGGCGGATCTGTCCTTCGAGCGTATCTTCCCCGAGGGGTTCGATCACCGCACGTCGGACAGCCTGATGGATTCCCTTTCCGTCGAGACGGCGGAAAAGGCGGCGCGCGCGCTTCTGTCGCGCGTGCGGGAGAAGGCGGCATGAGCAACCAAACACCCGCGCGGCCGAAGCTTTCGGCGGTGGTCAGCATCCGCAACGAGGAGCGCCAGCTGGCCGAATGCCTCGACGCGCTGCGCTTCGCCGGCGAGATCGTCGTCGTGCTGGACCGCTGTACCGACCGCTCGCGCGAGATCGCGGTCCGGTTCACCGATCGCCTCGTCGAGGGCGCCTGGGACAAGGAAGGCGACCGCCGCAACGCCGCCATCGCCGCGGCCCGAGGCGAGTGGGTGCTGGAAGTGGACGCCGACGAGCGGGTGCCGCCGGAACTCGCCGTCGAAATCCTGCGCGCGATCGAAACGACACCCTTCGATTGGCACGAAATCCCGGTCGATAATTACGTCGGCGGCACCTTGGTCCGCCACGGCTGGGGCGCGTCCTACGGCAAGGCCGCCTATCCGGGGCTGTTTCGCAGCGGCGTCAAGACCTGGGAGCCGCAGCGGGTTCATCCCGCGCTCACCTGGCGCGGCCGCAAGGGGCCGATGCTGGCGAACCGCGTCCGCCATTACGTCGAGCGCGACATTTCCGACATGATCCGCCGCCTCGACAGCTATTCCAGCGCCCGGGCGCGGGACTTGCGGGAAGGGGGCGACATCGGCTCGTTGCCGTCCAACATCCGGCGGCTGTTTTCGCGTTTCTTCAAATGCTATGTCCGGCGCAAGGGCTATCGCGAAGGCGGCTACGGCCTTCTGATCGCGCTGTTCGCGGGGCTTTATCCGCTGCTTTCGCATTTGAAGGCGCGGCTGGAAAAGGACTGAGCGGCGATGGCGCGCATCGTGCTCGTCGACGACGGCATCGAGTTCGACGACCTGACCGCGCGGGAGCGGCCGCTCGGCGGGGTCGAATCCTCGGTCGTGTTCCTGGTCGAGGAATTGGCCCGTCGCGGCCACCAAGTCCGCGTCTGCAACCGCTGTCCGCGGCCGGGCCTTCGCAACGGGGTCGAATGGATTCCGATCCACGGACCGAACGCGCCTTTCGCCAACGTGCCCGACGAGGCGGACCTTTATATCGCCAATCGCGGCGACAAACTGATCCCGTTGGTGCCTCATGCCCGCCGCGTCGCCTTCTGGACCCACAATCCGGCGCAGTACCTTCTCAAGTTCCGTTATCTGTGGAAACTCTGGCGTCGCCGGCCGGTGATCGTCTTTATCGGCGACTACCACGCCACCACCTGCCCCGTCTGGGTGCCCGACGGCGGCCGAAAAACGATTCCCTACGGCATTCCCGATCTTTTTCGCGCCGCGACGCCCTTGTCCCAGCCGCCCGCGCCGCGCGCGGTGTTCACGTCGAACCCGTTGCGCTCGCTCGATTGGCTGCTCGATCTTTGGGCCGCGCGTATCCGGCCGCGCGTGCCGAAGGCCGAGCTGCACGTTTTCGCCGGCGCGGCGACCTACGGCGCGGTCGGCGCGGCCAAGGCGGACCTGATGGGCGAGGTGCTGGCCCGGGCGAACGCGATGGCGGACCAGGGCGTCGTGGTGCGCGGCCCGGTGCCGAAAGACCGGCTCGTCGCCGAGTTCCGCGAGGCCCGCGTCATGCTCTATCGCGGCGATCTCAATGAAACCTTTTGCTTGGCGGTGGGCGAGGCGCAGGCCTCCGGCGTGCCGGCGGTGGTCGGCGGGCTGGGCTCGGTGGTCGAGCGGGTGGCGGACGGCGAAACCGGCTTCATCGCCCGCGACGAGGGTGCGTTCGCCGATGCGGCCGTGCGCCTGCTGGCCGACGACGTTCTGTGGCGCCGCCAGCACGAGGCGGCGCTCGCTCGCCAGCGCGCCTGGGGCTGGCCGGAAGCGGCCGCCGCGTTCGAAGCGCTGATGCTATAAGAGGACGCGATGCGGGTTCTTCAGGCGATGGCGGGCGCGGAGCACGGCGGGGCGGAGGCGTTCTTCGTCCGCCTGGCGCTGGCGTTGCATCGCGCCGGCTTGGAACAGAAAGTCGTCATCCGCGCCGACGAGCGCCGTGCCGCCGAACTGGCCGCCGGCGGCATCGTGCCGGTGCAGGTGCCGTTCGGCGGACGGCTCGATTT
>CAYIQU010000167.1:0-4965 GCA_964365645.1 uncultured Hyphomicrobiales bacterium
CGCCGAACAGGGGCTAAGACGGGGGCTGTGGACAAGTTCTTCCGGTTCTAAAGATCGTCGGGGTCGCCCCGGCGGCCGATCTGGAGGTCGCGGTGCACGTGCACCGACATCAGAAGGCCGAGGGCGAACAACAGCGAGAGCATGGCCGTCCCGCCGTAGGAGACCAAGGGCAACGGCACGCCCACGACCGGCAACAGGCCCATGACCATGGCGATGTTGATGAAGACGTAAAGGAAGAACATGGCCGTGATCCCCATCGCCACCAGCCGGCCGAAATGATTACGCGACCCGAACGCGATGGCGAAGCCGTACAGCAGAACGATGGCGTAAAGCGTCAGCAGCACGAGACCGCCGAGCATCCCGAATTCCTCGGCCAGCATGGTGAAGATGAAGTCGGTCTGTTTTTCCGGCAGGAAGCTGAGGTGGCCCTGGGTTCCCTGCAGGTAGCCCCGGCCGAGAACGCCGCCCGAGCCGAGCGCGATCTTGGACTGGATGATGTGATAGCCGGCGCCCAGGGGGTCGTTCTCCGGTTCGAGGAAGGTCAGCACCCGCTTCTTCTGGTAGCCGCGCAGGAAGTGCCAGGCAACGGGCATCGCCGCCAACCCGGCGATGCCGACCGCCACGAATTTCCAGCTCCGCACGCCGGTGAGAAAGAAGAGCACCGCCGCCGTCATCACCAGCATGACCGCGGTGCCGAGATCGGGCTGCCGCAGGACCAGCGCCGCCGGCAACAGAACCATGAACAGAGGCGTCGCCAGGAACAACGGCCGCCGCACGTCTTCCGCCGATCCGCCGTGGAAATAGCGCGCCAGCGCCAGGATCATCGCCACCTTCATCAATTCCGACGGCTGGAAATTGAGAACCCCGAACGTGATCCACCGCTGCGCGCCCATGCCGATGCGCCCGGCGATCTCGACCACCACCAGCAGAGCCAAGGCGACCGCGTAGATGGCATAGGCGTGCTTGAACCAGAATCGGACGTCGACCATGGCGACCAGAATCAGCATCACGATCCCGAACGCGAATCGGGTCATTTGCCGCGACGCCCAGGGATCGAGGCTGCCGCCGGCGGCGGAATACAGAACGATGAAGCCGATCGCGGCGATCAAGCCGACGAACAACAGCATCGACCATTGAATCCGCCACAACTTTTCCCGGATCGTCATTTGCCGGCGGCCGAAGGCGCTTTGGAACATCGAAGCCTCCCTCACCCGCCCGAAGACGAGGACGGCGACGTCGCGGCCGCGGTGCGCGCGCCGCCGTCGTCGAGCCGGCCGCGCTCTTGGACCATCGTCAGGACGTCGCGGGCGATCGGCGCCGCGGTCGAACTGCCGCCGCCGCCGTGCTCGACCACCACCGACACCGCGTAACGGGGATTGGCCACCGGCGCGTAGCCGACGAACAGGGCGTGGTCGCGCTCGTTCCAGGGAAGCTCGTGGGGTTTCTTCAGGCCTTGGTCGCGCTCGGCCTTGGTAATGCGGCGGATCTGAACCGTGCCGGTCTTGCCGCCCATCTCGAGGCCGCGCTTGGCGATGCGCGAGGCGTAGGCGGTTCCGCCCGGCTCGTTGACCACCGCGTCGGTCGCCGCGCGCACCAATTCGAGATGCAGCGGATTGATCGCCAGCGATCCGAACGGCTCGACCGGCTCGCGCCGCTCGACGACCTCGGACAGCCCGGCCCGCACCTCGCGGGTCAATCGCGGCCGCACCGCGATCCCGCCGTTGACCAGCCGGGAGACCATGACCGCCAACTGCAAGGGCGTGGTCAGGACGTACCCCTGGCCGATGCCGGTGATCAGCGTCTCGCCGCCTTGCCAGGACACGCCGGTCGATTCCAACTTCCATTTGCGGGTCGGCATCAGGCCCGTCCGCTCGCCCGGCAAGTCGAGGCCGAGATTGACGCCGAGCCCCAGCCGGTTGGCCATGTGGGCGATGGCATCGACGCCGACGCGACGGGCCAGTTCGTAGAAGTAGACGTCGCAGGACCGGGCGATGCCGGTGTGCAAATCGACCCAGCCGTGGCCGTGCTTGCGCCAGCAGTGGAAGCGGGCGTCGCCCAAGGCCACGAACCCCGGGCAAAAGACCCGCTGCCCCGGCGTGATGACGCCGCGCTCCAGCGCCGCCAGCGCCACCACCATCTTGAAGGTCGAGCCGGGCGAATAAAGTCCGGCCACCGATTTGTTGACCAGCGGCGCGCGCGGATCGCGGTTCATGGACCGCCATTCCTCGCCGCTCAAGCCCCGGTTGAAGGCGTTGGGATCGAAGGCGGGAACCGACACCAGCGCCAACACCTCGCCGGTTCGCACGTCCATGACCGCGACCGAGGCGCTTTCGCCCTCGAGCCGCTTGACGATGAACCGCTGCAACTCGAGATCGACGGTCAGGCGAACCTCGCCGCCGGGCTGGCCTTCCTTGCGCGACAGCTCGCGGATGACGCGGCCGAAGGCGTTGACCTCGACCTCGGAACTGCCGCCGGTGCCGCGCAACGCCAGATCGTGCACCTTCTCGACACCCGACTTGCCGATGCGGAACCCCGGAATTTCCAGTAACGGATCGCCGGTCAGTTCCTTGTCCGACACGGCCGCGACGTAGCCCAGCAGATGCGCCGTTTCCGCCGGATAGGGATAGTGGCGCGCCTGGCCGACGTCGATCATCACGCCGGGAAGATCGGGCGCATTGACCTCGATGCGGGCCACGTCCTCCCACTCCAGGTTCTCGCGCACGGTCAGCGGCACGAAGCGCCGGCGCCGGCGCGCCTCGCGCAGAATCCGCCGGCGGGTTTCCTCGCCGATCGGCAGGATCTTGCCGACGGCATCCAGCGTCGCCTCGAGATCGCCCGCCTGTTCGGGCGTGACCAGGACCCGGAAGTTGTGCTGGTTGACCGCCATCGGCTCGCCGAAGCGATCGACGATCCGCCCGCGCGGCGGCGGCAGCAGGCGCAGGCTGATCCGGTTTTCATCGGCGAGCGTCCGATAGCGTTCCGACTCGAGGACCTGCAGGTAGTACATCCGGCCGGCCAGCGCCGAAAACAGCGCGAGCTTGCCGCCGGCAAGCAACGCCATGCGCCGGTTGAAGAGTTTCTGCCGCTCGGAATCGCGGTGCACGATCTATCCCCAACCCGATCTCAAATCCGGTTCAAACCTGGGCGAGCAAGCCCTGCTGCCAGCGCAGGAACAGCCGCGACAGGAATGGAAACACGCCCGCCGTCAGCGCGTACTGGAAGAGGGGCGCCCAGACGCCCGGCAGCGTCCCGTAAAACAGCATCGCCGTCGCCCACGCCAGAACCGCCGCGCCCGCCGCCACCGCGGCGAAGCCGAACCACAACACCGCGAACCCCTTGGCGACGAAGAAGCGCGCCTGGGACAGGGTCACGCCGTGGGCGATGAGGAAGATCGCGGCATAGAACCCGATCGGCCCGCCGCCGATGGCGTCGTGAAACAGGCCGATCAGGAACACCGCGCGCGCCGGCATCAGGTCGGGGCGATAAAGGGTCCAGTGATAAACCCCGATCAGCGGCAACAGCGGCATCACCTGGGCGAAGCCGGGAACGTGCACGGGCATGGCGGCGAGCAGGACGAGACCCAGCGTCACCGCCGCGGGCGTCAGGCGGCGGGCCAGCGTGTCGAGTTGCTGGCCGAACGGCGGCTTCACTGCCCGCTCCCTTCGTCGGCGCCGGGTTCATTGCGGGGCTCGGTCCCCGCCGCGCTTCCGGTCGCGCTTCCGGTTGCGCTTCCGGTTTCGGGCCGCGCGCGTTCCTTGCGCGCCGCCTGCCGCCGCGCCGCCGTTTCGCTCGGTCGCGGCGGCGGCGCTTCGATGATGCCCGACAGGCCGAAGTCGACGACCCGGACGAACTCGAGCCGCTCGCGATCGACGAACGGCTTCACCTGCACCCCGCTTTCGGCCACCGACGTGACGACGCCGACCGGCAGGCCGGGCGGAAACACGCCGCCGTGGCCCGAGGTGACGATGCGGTCGCCCGGCGCGACCGCGCCGCCGTCGGACAAATAGATCATCCGCAACAGGGCGCTGTTGTTGCCGGCGAGAATGGCGCGGGTGCGGGTCCGTTCGACCATCACCGGAATGCGCGAGTTCAAGTCCGTCAGCAGCAGCAGGCGCGCCGAGCGATTGCCGACCGAGGCGATGCGCCCGGCGAGTCCGCCGCCGGTCATCACCACCAGGCCCTTCTTGACGTTGTCCCGTTCGCCGGCGCCGACGATCATGCTGTGAACGTAGGCGCCGCCGGTATCGGCGATGACCCGCGCGGTGACGAAGCTGGCTTCCGGCGGCGCCACCCAATTGAGAAGCGTCTTCAGGGATTCGCTTTCGATTTCGTAACGCCGCGCCGCGGCTTCCCACTGGCGCAGCGTCTCGGTCTCGGCGCGCAGCCGCGCGTTCTCCTCGTGCAGGTTGGCCAACTCGCGGCTTCGGGCGACGACGGTGTCGACCGCGGCGGCCGGCCGGGACAACGCGTCCAGGATCGGCGCGACGGCGTCGACGACGTGAATCCGCGCGCGGTCCATCAGCACCGCGTCGACCTTGCCCAGCATCATCAGCGCGAACGCGCCGACCACCAGCCCGAGATAGGCGAACCGGTGCAGCAGCCCGCGCATGGGCTGGGCGAAGCGGTTGATGACTTTCGGTCTTTCCGTCACGTCCGCTCTTCTCCTCGGCGCTCTTCTCCTCGGCGTATCCCGCTCAGTACATCGTGCTCAGCACATCCTTCAAGCGGCGCATTTCCTCCAGCGCCCGGCCGGTGCCCAGCACCACGCACGACAGCGGATCGTCGGCGATGGAAACCGGCAAGCCGGTGGCGTGGCGCAGCACGTAATCCATGTTGCCGAGCAGCGCGCCGCCGCCGGTCAGGACGATGCCCTTGTCGACGATGTCGGCCGCCAGTTCCGGCGCGGTGTGCTCGAGCGCGACCTTGACCGCCTCGATGATCGCGCCGACCGGCTCGGTCAGGCTT
>CAYIQU010000168.1:0-4664 GCA_964365645.1 uncultured Hyphomicrobiales bacterium
CGGGCGCCGAGGCGCCCGCCGTCACGCCGATCGTGCGCACGCCGTCGAGCCGTTCGGGCTTGAGGCCGCCGGCGTCGTCGATCAGGTAGCTGGGCACGCCCGTCTCGGTGCCGATCTCGCGCAGCCGATTGGAGTTGGAACTGTTCTTCGCCCCCACCACCAAAAGCAAATCGACCTGGGTGGCGAGCGTGCGGGCCGCCTGCTGGCGGTTCTGGGTGGCGTAGCAGATGTCCTTGACGTTGGGACCGATAATGGTGGGAAAGCGCGCGTTCAGCGCGGCGATGACGTCGCGGGTTTCGTCGACGCTCAACGTCGTCTGGGTGACGTAGGCGAGGCGGTCGGGGTCCCTGACCTGGATGCGGGCGACGTCCTCGGCCTTGGTCACCAGGATGACGCCGCCGGGAATGCGGCCCATGGTGCCTTCGACCTCGGGGTGGCCGGCGTGGCCGATCAAGATGACCTGGCGATCCCGGTTGGCGTGGTTCTGGCCTTCCTTGTGGACCTTGGAGACCAGCGGGCAGGTGGCGTCGATCACCGGAAGGTCGCGCCGGCGGGCTTCGTCCTCGACCGACTCGGCGACGCCGTGGGCGCTGAAGATGGTGACGCCGCCCTCGGGGATCTGGTGCAGTTCCTCGACGAAGACCGCGCCCTTGGCGCGCAGCGACTCGACGACGTACTTGTTGTGCACGATCTCGTGGCGTACGTAGACCGGCGGGCCGTAGCGGTCCAGCGCGCGCTCGACGATCTCGATGGCGCGCTCGACGCCGGCGCAAAAGCCGCGCGGTCGCGCGAGAAGGATGTCGATGGTTCGGTCGGCGGTGGCGGTCATGGGGTTCCGTCCATCCGGGCAATGGCTCCGGGGCCGCGGGCGCCGGTAACATAGGCATTTTGGGTCGCCAGGAAAAGGCTTGATTGCCGGTATTTCCCGAGACCTTACAGGGTCTTAGAATACGGGCGGCGGCGGGCGGGCGCAAAAGGCGAGGCGGACATGGCGGACAAGGCGCTGGTGACGGGGGCGACGGGGTTCGTGGGCGCGGCCGTCGCGCGCGCCTTGATCGCCGAGGGATTCGCGGTTCGCGTCCTGGTTCGCCGGCAAAGCCCCCGGACCAACTTGGAAGGGCTGGCGGTCGAGAGCGTCGAGGGCGACCTGACCGACGTCGATTCGCTCGCCCGCGCGACGCGGGGCTGCGCCGCGGTCTTTCACGTCGCGGCCGACTATCGCCTGTGGACCCGCGACCCGGCGGCCATGTTCCGCGCCAACGTCGAGGGCTCGCGGGCCGTGATCGAGGCGGCCCAGGCGGCGGGCGTCGGGCGCATCGTCTACACCAGCAGCGTCGCGGTGCTGGGAATCCCCAAGGGCGGCAGCGGCGACGAAGCGACGCCGGTTTCGTTCGCCGACATGATCGGCCCCTACAAGCAATCCAAGTTCCGCGCCGAGGAAGAAGTCCGCCGCCTGATCGTCGAGAAGGGCGCGCCGGTGGTCATCGTCAATCCCTCGACCCCCATCGGGCCCGGCGACGTCAAGCCGACGCCGACGGGCCGGATGATCGTCGAGGCCGCCCGCGGGCGGATGCCGGCGTTCGTGGAGACCGGCCTCAACGTCGCGCACGTGGACGACGTGGCGGCGGGCCACCTGCTCGCTTTCCGCCATGGCCGGATCGGGGAGCGCTACGTGCTGGGCGGCGAGAACATGGAGCTGCGCGCCATCTTGGCGGAAATCGCCCGCCTGACCGGCCGGCGCGCGCCCACGATCGGCATTCCCCACGGAGCGATCATGCCGTTGGCCGTGCTGGCGGAGGCCTGGGCGCGGCTGGTGCCGGGCGCGGGCGAGCCCTTCGTCACGCTCGATGGCATCAAGATGGCCCGCAAGAAGATGTTCTTTTCCAGCGCCAAGGCGGTGCGCGAGCTGGGCTATGCGCCGCGCCCGGCGGCGGAAGCCCTCAAGGACGCCGTCGCCTGGTTCCGCGCCAAGGGTTATTGCGCCTAAATCGCGATTAGTTTTTTTGTCCCCAATCTTGCCGGACCGGGGCGCGGCCGATATTGTCCTCCTGGGTCCCCGAACGGGGAAAGACAGCGGAGTTTCGCGTTCCATGAAGGCCCTGATGCTCGCCGCCGGGATCGGCCGCCGCCTGTACGGCGACAGCCGCGAACAGCCGCCCAAGGCGCTGCTGGAATTCGGCGGCAAGACCTTGCTTGCCCGCCACATCGAGCATTTGCAGAATTTCGGCGTCGAGGAACTGGTCATGGTTCTCGGCCACCGCAAGGACGAAATCCTGGCCGAGGCGCACGGCGTCGGCGGCCTGGGCTACGCGCGCTGGCTGTTCAACCCGCGCTATCGCGGCGGCCCGGTGGTCTCGCTGTGGACGGCGCGCGACGTGCTGCGCTCGGGTTCGGACATCTTGTTCATGGACGCCGACGTGCTTTATCACCCGGAACTGCTGCGCCGCTTGCTCGATTCCCCGCATGAGAACTGCTTTATCTACGACCGCGACTTCGAGGCGGGCGACGAGCCGGTGAACTTGTGCCTGGAAGGCGGCCGTCCGGTCGACTTCGGCAAGAAGATCGCGGGGGCGTTCGAGACGCGCGGCGAATGGCCGGGCTTCCTGCGCCTGTCCGCCCGCGTCGCCGCCAAGCTCGCCGACGCGGTGCAGGGCTACATCGATCGCGCCGAGATGGCGCTGGCCTACGAACCCGCCATGCGCGACGTGCTGTTGAGCGAGCCGCCCGGTACCTTCGGTGCCGAGGACGTGACGGGAATTCCCTGGATCGAAATCGATTTTCCGAGCGATCTCA
This sequence comes from uncultured Hyphomicrobiales bacterium, assembly GCA_964365645.1. GTDB lineage: Bacteria > Pseudomonadota > Alphaproteobacteria > Rhodospirillales > 2-12-FULL-67-15 > 2-12-FULL-67-15. The sequence continues at coordinate 2,794 of CAYIQU010000168.1, forward strand.
TCCGCGCCGAGCGTCACGTCTTGCCGCACATCGCAACGCCCATCGAGGAATTGAAGCTGGGCGAGAACATCCGCACCGCCAGCCGGCGCTAAGGCGGGCCTGGCAGGGACGGGTGGTGTCTCTAGTTTGCCCTCATACTTCGACAAGCTCAGCATGAGGGCCTTGAAACTTTTGCCTCACCCTGAGCCTGTCGAAGGGTGAGGCGCCAAATTGAGACACTACCCAGGGACGCCGATGAATTCCGATATCCTCGTCTTCTTCAAGTCGCCTCTTTCCGAGCAGGTTTTGGCCAAGGCCAAAAAAGCCCTGATGGACGTTGACCGTTCGGTCTTGGTGCACAAACCGGACGGTCCGGGGAAAGTGCTTCTGGTCAAGTTTGATTCGATGAAGGCGACCCCCGCGTGCTTGCTCGGGAGTCTTAAAGCGGCAGGCCTGGAGGTTTCCATTGTGGGCGGGTGATTTTGCCGCTGTCGATCCGAATCAAAACCCCCACGCCGTGGCGCGGGGGTTTTGATTCGCACCATCAACTCTTCGCCACACGGGATTCGCGAAAGCCCCTCTCCCCTCGCGGGAGAGGGATTTGGGGTGAGGGGCCCCCTCACCCGGCCGCTGGCGCGGCCACCCTCTCCCGCGAGGGGAGAAGGCTAAGATAGATCACACCCGGAAGACGTATTTCTTGCCGGCTTCGCGGTCGATGTCGGGCGGATAGCTTTTGTACTTATCGGCGTAGTACTGCGCCTGATGATCGCCGGCCGAAAGCTTGTTGTAGGTGGCGTAGTAGAGGCGGCGGATCGTGTCGCTCATGTTCGGTTGCGACTGGTGCGGTGCGTAGCAGTCGAAGAAGATCAGGTCGCCCGGCTTGGTCGGGACGTGGATGAACTTCATGCCCGCCATGTCGGCCTCGGTCATCGGTTCCCACGAGCGGAACAGGCCGCGCTTGTGGTGGCCGGCGACGACCTCCAGGCAGCCGTTCTCGACGGTCGCTTCGTCGATGCCGACCATGACGCTGACGAAGAAGTCGGTGTACTTGTCCCAGCCGGCCTGGGAATCCTGGTGCGGCTTGAAGCCGTCGCCGCCCGGCATCTTGAAGTTGACCTTTTCCTTGAACATGACCGCGGGTTCGCCCAGCAACTGGCCGACCGGCGCCAGCAGCGAGTCGCCCAGTTCCTTGAAGCCGGCGTGGAAGGGACGGATGTTCTCGATCCGGCTGATGAGTTGCTTGCTCGGGTCCTTCAGGCTTTTTTCGTGGTAGACCCATTGCTTGCCGGAGACCTCGGGCATGGCCGCCAGCTCGGCGGTCCAGCGCTGGAACGTCTTCGCCTCGTCGGGCGAAAAGGCGCCGTGCAGGACCAGCGAGCCCGTGTTGCGGAAATGGTCGATCTGGTCTGGGGTCAGGACGGGGACGTTGAGCATGGAAACTCCGGTACGGGGAAAAGGCGCGCGGGGCGCGCGGAAACCGGCGCGGATGATAGGTCCCCGTTCGGGCTCCTTCAACGGCCCTTTTCGGCGGAAACTCCCTTGGAATAACACTGAAAATCACTGTCAACGCCCGCCGGCGGGGTCCGGCCGGCGACGCGATCATTGAATAGGGCCGGGCGATTGACTAGAAAGGCCGCGCGCGCCGGGGATTTTCCCCGCCGCGCCCATACAATCTTGAGGGTTCCCATGATCGCCAATTCGAAGCCCATCGTCGGCGCCGCCGTCGCCCCCCGCCCCGCACGGGGCGGAGCAGCCAACGCGCGCCGGGAGTCGGCCGCGCGTCCGGCGTGCACCGGCCGGGAGCGCCCGCGCCCGCCCGGCCCGCACCCGAGCCTGCACCCGCCCGTCGGCCCCCCCCCCCCCCCCCCCCCCCCCAGCCCGCCGCCCCCCCC
>CAYIQU010000168.1:4674-4954 GCA_964365645.1 uncultured Hyphomicrobiales bacterium
GCGTCCGTCCAAGTTCCGCCAGCTCCGCGCCCTGATCGCGTCCCCGGAACTCGAATTCCTGATGGAAGCCCACGACGGCATGTCCGCCAAGATCGTCGAGGAAGCCGGCTTCAAGGGCGTCTGGGCTTCGGGCCTGTCCATGTCGGCGGCCTTGGGCGTGCGCGACAGCAACGAGGCGTCCTGGACCCAGATCCTGGAAGTGCTGGAGTTCATGTCGGACGCCACCACGGTGCCGATCCTGGTCGACGGCGACACCGGTTGGGGCAACTTCAACAACATG
>CAYIQU010000169.1:0-4906 GCA_964365645.1 uncultured Hyphomicrobiales bacterium
CGGGCGAATGCCCGCCTTTTCCTTGAACTGGGTCATGCGGTTGAGCCAACCCAAGCGCGCGACGCAGTTGAAGATCCAGGCGAGTTCCGCGTGCTCGGGCACCTGGCTCTGGTTGAAGACGATGTTGCGTTCGGGGTCGATCCCCGACGCGATCATGGCGGCGGCGACCTCGCGGGTGCTGGCGGTCAGCTGCTTCGGTTCCTGCCACACGGTGATGGCGTGCAGATCGACGACGCAAAACAGGCAATCGGAAAAATCCTTCTGCAAGCGGACCCAATTGCGGATCGCGCCCAGGTAGTTGCCGAGATGCAGGTTGCCGGTGGGCTGAACGCCCGAGAAAATCCGCCGCATGAATCGTTGAGTCCCTTGGAACCGAGCCGTCTTGAGGCCCGCCGCTTTATGGCGCTCCCGGCCCTTGGCCGTCAAGGGAACCGCCGCGCGGCCGTCAGTCCTTGCGACCGCGCAAAAGGGCGCGGGCATCGCCAAGGCTGGCCGCGCCCAGGCCGCGCGCCATCAAAGCGAAAACGCCCAGCCCGGCCGCGACCAGGGCGGCCAAGGCCAGGGCGCGCGAAAATTCGCCGCCGCCCAGCCACGGCGCGAGGATGGGCAACAGCAGGGCGAGCGCGGCGGCCATGACCGCCGCCGCCGCCGCCTGGCGGGGAACGCGGGCCTTGAGCCGCGCGTCCAGCGCCAGGTGTCCGCGCTTGGCGAGAGCGCGGGCCAGCAGCAAAACGTTGAGCCAGGCGCTGAGCGCGGTGGCGAGCGCGATGCCGACGTGCAAAAGCGGCCCCATCAGCGCGAGGTTGAGAACAAGATTGGCGCCCATGCAGACGGCGGCGATCTTGACCGGGGTTGCCGTGTCCTCGCGGGCGTAGAAGGCGGGCGTCAGGGCTTTCGCCAGCACGTAGGCGGGCAGGCCGGCGGCATAGACCGCCAGCGCCGCGGCGGTGGCCGCGATTTCCGCCGGCCCGAACGCGCCGCGCCCGAACAGCGTCGCCGTCACCGGCTGGGCGATCACCAGTAGCGCGGCGGCCGCGGGCAGGGTCAGCAGCAGCGCGAACTCGATCGCCCGGTTCTGGCTGTGATGCGCGCCGCTTGTGTCGCCGGCGGCGAGCTGGCGGGCGAGCATCGGCAAAAGCGCGGTGCCGACCGCAACCCCGACCACGCCCAAGGGCAACTGGTTGATCCGGTCGGCGTAGAACAAATAGCTGATGGACCCCGACGGCAGGAACGAAGCGACGATCATGTCGACGAAAAGATTGACCTGATAGACCCCGGCGCCGACGGCCACCGGCAACGCGCGCCTGAGCAGCAGCCGTATTTTCGGCCCGAACGAGGGGCGGACCAGCGCCAGGCGCTCGCCCGCGCGGCGGAGCGCCGCGAACAGGAACGCGCCCTGGACGATGCCCGCCGCGAACACCCCCCAGGCGAGCGCGTGCCCCGGCGTGGGCGTGAGCGGCGCCAGCCCGAACACCGCGCCGATCAGGCAAAGGTTCAACAGCATCGGCGTCGCGGCCGCCGCGGCGAAGCGATGCTGGGCGTTCAGCACGCCGCCCGCCAGCGACACCAGGGAAATAAAGAGAAGATAGGGAAACGTGATCCGCGCCAGCGAGACGGTGAGGTCGAACTTGGTCGGCTCGTCGAGAAAGCCCGGCGCGAACGCGCGCATCAGCCACGGCATGGCGACTTCCGCCGCGACGACGAAGATCAGCAGCGCCCACAGCAGGACCGCCAGCGCGGCCTCGGCGAAGGCCCGCGCCGCGTCGCGGCCGTTCTTTTCCAGCTCGGAGGCGTAGATCGGCACGAAGGCGGCGTTGAAGGCTCCTTCGGCGAACAGGCGGCGAAACAGGTTCGGCAACTTGAAGGCGACGAAGAACGCGTCGGCCACGAATCCGGCGCCGACCACGGCGGCGATCGCGGCGTCGCGGACGAAGCCGAGAACCCGGCTTCCCATGGTGTAGCCGCCGACGGTGGCGATGGAACGAAGCAGGCTCATGCGGCGGTGACGTCCTCGGGCTTCGCGGCGGTCTTGTCCGGCGGCGCGATCACGGCCAGCAGCCGCTCGCGGATGGCTTTCTTCTTGCCCTCGTTCTCGATCTTAAGGCCGAAAACGTCGCGGACATAGAACACGTCCACCGCCCGCTCGCCGTAGGTGGAAATGTGCGCGCTCGAGATTTGCAGGCCGAGTTGGGTCAACGCCTGGGTGATGTCGCGCAGGAAGCCGGGCCGGTCGCGGCCGTTGATTTCGATCACGGTATTGGACGCGCTCGCCTTGTTGTCGATCAGGACGCGCGGCGGCACGGTGAAGGCGCCCAGCCGCGCGGTCTGGGTGCGGCCGCGCGCCGTTTCCAGTTCGCGCCGCGAACTGGTCTTGCCCGAAAGCGTGTCCTCGACCCGGCGCTTGAGGCGCGCGAGACGGTCGGGATCGTCGAAGGCGTTGCCGTCCACGTCCTGGATCGAGAAAACGTCGAGGGCCATCCCGTTGCTCAGCGTGGTGATCCGGGCGTCGACGACGCTGGCCCCGGCCAGCGCGAAGGCGCCCGCCAGCGCGGCGAACAGGCCGGGATGGTCGGGGGTATAGACGGTGGTTTCGGTCACCGCCCGCTCGGCGTTGGTTCGATTCTCGACGACCAGATCGCGCCCGGCGCGTTCGGCCCCCGCGATCAAGACGGCGTGGCGGACCAGATCGTCGGCGGAAAAGGCGAGCCAGTAGGACGCGGTGCCGCGCTCCAGGTGCCGGGCAATGGCCTCGTCCGTCCACGAGTCCGGTCCTGGGCTTGGGCACGGCGCGGCGCCGGCTTTCAGGCGCCGGGCCAGCGTCGCCTTGGCCTCGCCCACGCGCGAACCGAGCCGCGCAAGCGTGGCTCCGGCCTCGGCGCCGCCGGTCATGGTTTCCAGCGCCCGGTAATAGAGTTCGCGCAGCAGGCCCGCCTTCCAGTTGTTCCAGACGGCGGGCCCGACGGCGCGGATGTCGGCGACCGTCAGGATCAAGAGCAGGCGCAGCCTTTCCGGCGACTGCACCCGGGCGACGAAGTCGGCGATGGTCTGCGCGTCGTCGAGATCGCGCTTGAACGCGGTCCGGCTCATGGTCAGGTGTTCCAGCACCAGCCAGGAAACGGTTTCGGTTTCCCATTCGTTCAACCCCAGGCGCGGGCACAGGGTCTTGGCGATTTCGGCGCCGATTTCCGAATGGTCGCCGCCCCGGCCCTTGGCGATGTCGTGCAGCAGCGCCGCGACGTACAGCGCCCGCCGCGACTGCAATTCGTGGATCACCGACGACGACACGGGATGGTCCTTGGCGTATTCGCCCCGCTCGATGCGGTTCAGGATTCCGATGGCGCGGATGGTGTGCTCGTCGACCGTATAGACGTGGTACATGTCGTACTGCATCTGCGCCACCACCCGCCCGAAGTCGGGAATGAAGCGGCCGAAGACGCCGGTTTCGTTGAGCCAGGTCAGCGCGGCTTCGGCTCCGTCGCGGGCGGTCAGGATGTCGAGAAAGATACGGTTGGCTTCGGGATCCGCGCGCAAGCGCTGATCCACCAGGCGGATGTTGCGCGCGACCAGGCGCACCGCGCGCGGATGAACGTCGAGGCCGAGCCGCTGCGCCTCGCGAAACAATCTGAGCAGGTTGACCGGATCGCGGCTCACCGCGGCCTCGTCGGTGAAGGCAAGCCGGTTGCCTTCGATGCGGAAATCCGCGCCGTGGGGCTTGGCGAACAGCGGCGCGTCCGCGCGCAGGCGGAATCGCGATTTTTTCTGCTCTTCCTCGAGCACGGCGCAGACGATGCGGGTGAGGTCGCCCACGTCCTTGGCGATCAGGAAGTAATGCTTCATGAAACGCTCGACGCCGCGGTGGCCTAAGCGGTCGCGGTAGTTCATGCGCCGCGCGATCTCCTTTTGGGCGTCGAAGGAGAGCCGTTCCTCGGCCCGGCCGGCGAGATAATGAAGGTGGAAACGCACGGTCCAAAGGAAGTTGTCGGCGCGGGCGAAGGCCCGGGCGTCTTCGGCCGTCAGCACGCCTTCCGCCACGAGCGCGTCGGCGTCGCCCGAGCCGTAGAGGTATTTGACGATCCAGAACAGCGTCTGCAGGTCGCGCAAGCCCCCCTTGCCTTCCTTGAGGTTGGGTTCCAGCACGTAGCGGGAATCGCCCATGCGCTCGAGGCGGGCGTCGCGTTCGGCGAGCTTGGCCTCGACGAAGTCGCGCCCCGAACCCGCGATAATTTCCTTGGCGAAACGAGCGCGGAAGTTTTCAAAGGTCTCGCGCTCGCCCCAGACCCAGCGCGCTTCCAAAAGGCTGGTGCGGATGGTGAGATCGCTACGCGCGAGCCGGATCGCCTCGTCGGCGGTGCGGGTTGCGTGCCCGACCTTCAGCCCCAGATCCCAGAGGATGTAGAGCATGAATTCGACGATCTGCTGGCCGCGCGGGGAAATCTTCTTCGGCAGCAGGAACATCAGATCGACGTCGGAGAAAGGCGCGAGCCGGCCGCGGCCGTAGCCTCCGGTGGCGACGATCGCCATGCGCTCGGACGACGGTTTGAGCGCGCAAAACAACCGGGTCGCGGCCAGATCGTGCAACGTGCGCACGAGCTGATCGACAAGAAAGGCGTGCTGACGCGCGGCATCGATGCCGGAAAGCTTGTCTTTCTCGAAGCGCCGGCGGACCTCGTCCCAGCCCTTGCGGTACGCCTCCTTGACCAGCGCCAGCACCTCGGCGCGGGCTTTGGGTTCACTGGATTTCGGCTCGAGCGCGGCCTCGGCCTGCGCCAGCAGCGTCTTGCGGTCGAGGATGGCGCGGGGCTTAGGGATCGCGGTCATGGCAGGTCCTGGGCCGCGAGCGCGGCCTTGAGGCGGTAGATCAGTTCGAGGGCCTCCTTGGGCGAGAGGGAATCGGGGTTGGTTTCCC
>CAYIQU010000170.1:0-4868 GCA_964365645.1 uncultured Hyphomicrobiales bacterium
CTAATGTCCATGGAAATCACGGGTTAGCGTGTTCCGGTAGACGGTTAATTCTCTTTGTTCTCGTCTTTGTCGCCGGTGTTTTCCGCCGGCGGCGCGGGGCGGGCGTAGCGGTTCGAGAATGCGCGCGGCTTCAGCACCCAGGGGCGATCGCCGCGCGTGGCGTTGGCCGCCTTGATCTCGATTCCGTCCGCGCCGATCCAGATGGCGTGCGCGCCACCCGCGCGCAAGTCCGCGCGATCGACCACCGTCGCCCGGCCGAAGCCGGCGCACAGGCGCCGGGCCGGCACCAGGCTCAAGACCACGTCGGCCAGCGCGCAATCCTCCAACAGCGCGGCGCGGTCGCGAACGATGGCGACGGCGCGGCCGTGGGCGCGGACGATGCAGCCCGAAGCGTCGCAGCGCAAACGCCCGGAATCGTCCGCTTCCCCCGCTTTCGGCCAGGCCGTGAACTCGCCCTCCTCCAAGCCCGACAAGCGCAGCCATGTTTCGCGGCTGAGCCGCGCCGCGCGCGGCGAGGACACCGCGAGGCCGCCGTCGGCGGTCCGCACCGCGAGCAGGCGGCCGTCGCCGTCGGCCAGCACGTCGGGCGGCCGGGTGAAGGCCGCGCTCATCATGCCGGCGAGAACGAACGCCGCCCCGGCGAAACGCCAGGGCCGCCGCCACAGGCACAGCCACAGCCCGCCCAAAGCGGCGCCGACCAGACCCCACAGCGGCATGGAAGGCATCACCGTCGCCGCGCCGGGCCATCCGGCGACGACGTCCGCGATCCCAATAATGGCCTCGACGCCGAGGCCCATCGGAACAAGGGCGAACGCCTCCAACCCGAAGGGCATCAGCGCGAACGCGGCGACCGCCCAAGGCATGACCCAGAAGCTGCTCAACGGAATCGCGACCATGTTGGCCGCCAGGCCGTAGGCCGCGAAGCGGTTGAAATGATAAACGGCGAACGGCGCGGTTGCGGCGGTGGCGACCAGCGAGGTCAGGACGGCCAGCGCGAACACGCCGACGACGCCCCGGCGCCACCATGGGTTCCGGCCGCCGCCGTCGGGCGCATCCCGGGCCGCCTCGAAGACGGCGAGCAGCGCGGCAACCGAGGCGAACGACATCTGGAAGCCGGGGTTGAACAGGTTTTCCGGCTGGACGAGAAGAATGGCCGCCGCCGCCCAGGCGAGCGTGAGCATCGACAGCGCCCGGCGATCCGCCAGCACGGCCAGCATCACGAGCCCGACCATGATGACGGATCGTTGCGTCGGCGCGGCCATACCCGAAAGCACGCCGTAGGCGAGCGTTCCCGGGATCGCCAGCGCCGCCGTCCATTTCTTGATCGGGTAATCGAGGGCGATGGGCGGAACCAAGGCCAGCAGGGCGCGCAGGCCGACGAACAAAATCGACGCGACCAGGCTGACGTGCAACCCGGAAATGGAGAGAAGGTGCGCGAGCCCGGAATCGCGCATGGCATCGTTGACCGATTCCGAGATGGCGGAGCGGTCGCCGGTCATCAAGGCCGCCGCGACCGCGCCGGCATCGCCCGGCAGCGCCGCGTGAATGCGTCCGGTCAGGTTTTGGCGCAATCGTTCCAGCGCCAGCCAGAACGCCCCAACCCCGGAAGAGGTTTCGGCCGCCCGGGCGGTGACGCGGACATCGCCGACGACGAAGCCGAAGGCGCCGAGCGAGCGGAAAAAGGCGTGCCGCTGGAAATCGAATCCGCCGGGCGCGCTTGGGCCCGACGGCGGCGACAGGATGGCGCGCGTCGCGATCCAATCGCCGGGAACGAGCGGTTCGGGCGGCAGGCGCTTGACGCGCACGCGCACGTTTTCCGGCGTCTGCTCCGGCGCGATCCGGCTGATGCGAAGGCGCTCGAGCGTGACTCGCGCGCCCTCGCCCGCCGGAAGCGTTTCCACCAGGACGACCCGGCCTTCGAGCGACACGGGTCCGATTTTTTCCGCCAGCACCGGCGCGGCGACGATGGCGGCGCGGAGTTGCGCGGCCGCGAACCCGAGCGCGGTCGCGAACAAGGCGATGGCGGCCAAGCGGGTCATCCCCGCCGCCGGCCGGCCCGCGCCGCCGAAGGCCATGATCAGGGACGACAGGACCACCGCGCCCGCGCCCAGCCACCAATCGGGCTCGGCGGCGAGCGCGAAATAGGTCCCGACGCCGAGGCCCAGAAAAACCGGAAGCCACAGGCCCAGGCGATCCTGTTCCTGGGCCAGGCGGGATTCCATGGACAGACCTACCCGTCCGAATAGGTTAACGAGTTGATCGAACGCATTTTTTTCGGGTTCGGGCATGATAGGAAAGTGTCAGGTTATGCTGCGTTTGCTAAGGGACTGTGGTAGAGGTATCGGCTGAACGCCTGGGCTGTTTCCCCCGCCATCCTAGCCAAGATCGTCCCGACAAGTCATGAAGGTTGTAACCCGTTTCGCGCCCTCGCCCACCGGTTTCCTCCACATCGGAGGCGCCCGGACGGCCCTGTTCAATTGGCTGTTCGCCATGCACCACCGCCGCCACGGCGACGGCGGCACGTTCCTGTTGCGCATCGAGGACACCGACCGCGCCCGCTCGACGCCCGAGGCCGTGGCCGCGATCATCGACGGCCTTCATTGGCTGGGCCTGCATTGGGACGGGGAACCGATTTCCCAATTCGCCCGGCGCGAGCGCCACGCCGAAGCCGCGCGGCAGCTGCTGGAAGCCGGCCGCGCCTATCGCTGCTATTGTAGCCCAGAGGAATTGACGGCGATGCGCGAGGCGGCCAAGCGCGAGGGCCGCCCCATTCGCTACGACGGCCGCTGGCGCGACCGCGATCCGGCCGAGGCGCCGCCCGGCGTCGCCCCCGTCATTCGCCTGAAAGCGCCGACCGAGGGCGAAACGGTCGTCGACGACCTGGTTCAAGGCGACGTGAAGGTCGCCAACGGCCAGCTCGACGACATGGTCCTTTTGCGCGGCGACGGCACGCCGACCTACATGATGGCCGTCGTGGTGGACGATCACGACATGGACGTCACCCACGTCATTCGCGGCGACGATCATCTGACCAACACGTTCCGCCAGATCCAGCTCTATCGCGCCTTCGGCTGGGAAACGCCGCGCTTCGCGCACATTCCGCTGATTCACGGCGCCGACGGCGCCAAGCTGTCCAAGCGCCACGGCGCGCTGGGCGTCGAGGCCTATCGCGACATGGGCTATCTGCCCGAAGCGTTGCGCAACTACCTGCTCCGGCTCGGGTGGGGCCACGGCGACGCCGAAACCATCGGCGACGATCAGGCGATCGAGTGGTTCGATCTTTCCGGGGTCGGCCGCTCGCCGGCGCGGTTCGATTTCCAGAAACTGGACTCGCTCAACGGTCATTATCTGCGCCAGGCCGACGATGCCCGGCTGGTCGATTTGGTCGCGCCGCGGGTCGCGACAATCGTCGGCGCACCCCTGGACGCCGCGGCCCGCGACCGCTTGGCGCGCGGCATGGCCGGCTTGAAGGAGCGGGCCAAGACGATCCAGGAACTGGCCGGCAACGCCGCCTTCTACGCCCGCCGCCGGCCGCTCGCGCTTTCGGCCAAGGCCGTCGAACTTCTGTCCGGCGCGGAGGATCGGCTGAGACGCCTGGCCGCCCTGCTCGCCGCCGAAACCGATTGGAGCGGCGCGGCGCTGGAAGCCTGCGCGCGCCGTTTCGCGGAAGCCGAGAACCTGAAGCTCGGCCAAGTGGCGCAGCCCTTGCGCGCCGCGTTGACCGGCGAAGGCGTTTCACCGCCTATTTTCGAGGTCCTGGCCGTGCTCGGACGCGACGAGTCGCTCGGCCGGATCGAGGATGTTTTGAGCAAGACGCGGGCCGCCGTGGCGTAACCCGCACACCCCGAGGGAGATTGAACCATGAGCAAAGCCAAAGTAAAAGCAAAAGCCCAACCGAAAGCCGCCGCGCCCGCCGGCGCGGGCAAGGCCCAGACCATGACCCTGACCGACAACGCGACCGGCAAGTCCTACACGCTTCCGGTTCTCAAGGGCACGGTCGGCCCCAACGTCATCGACGTGCGCAAGCTGTACGCCGAAACGGGCCATTTCACCTACGACCCGGGGTTCACCTCGACCGGCAGTTGCGAATCGAAGATCACCTTCATCGACGGCGATGATGGGGTTCTTCTCTATCGCGGCTATCCCATCGAGGAATTGGCGGTGAAATCGGACTTCATGGAAGTCTGCTACCTGCTGCTCAAGGGCGAACTGCCGAACGCCGCGCAGAAAAAAGAGTTCGAGCACAACATCACTTATCATTCGATGCTGCACGAGCAGATCAACTACTTCTTCCGCGGGTTCCGGCGGGATTCGCACCCGATGGCGGTCATGTGCGGCGTGGTCGGCGGCCTGGCCGCGTTCTATCACGACAGCCTGGACATCGGCGACGCGAAGCACCGCGAGATCGCCTCGCATCGCCTGGTCGCCAAGATGCCGACCATCGCCGCCACGGCCTACAAGTATTCCATCGGCCAGCCGTTCGTGTACCCGCGCAACGACCTGGGCTACGCCGAGAACTTCCTCCACATGATGTTCTCGACGCCGTGCGAGAATTTCAAGGTCAGCCCGATCCTGGCCCGGGCGATGGATCGCATCTTGATCCTGCATGCCGACCATGAGCAGAACGCGTCGACCTCGACCGTGCGGCTGGCGGGATCGAGCGGGGCCAACCCGTTCGCCTGCATCGCCGCCGGCATCGCCTCGCTGTGGGGTCCCGCCCACGGCGGCGCCAACGAGGCGGTGCTGACCATGCTGGGCCAGATCGGCGACAAGAAGAAAATCCCCGAGCTCATCAAGCGCGCCAAGGACCCCAAGGACAGCTTCCGCCTGATGGGCTTCGGCCACCGGGTCTACAAGAACTACGACCC
>CAYIQU010000171.1:0-4802 GCA_964365645.1 uncultured Hyphomicrobiales bacterium
CCTGCGAACGGGCTTTGTCCACCCGGTAGAATCGCTCGGTCAGGCGCGGCAGGGCGTCGGGCGGAATGCCCTCGCCCTGGTCGGCGACGATGGCGGCGACGCCGGGTCCGGAACGCTCGGGGATTCGCGCGACCGCCTGCAACGTGACCGTCACCGTGGAATCGGCGCGTCCATAACGGATCGCGTTCTCGACCAGATTGCGGAAAACCTGGGCAAGCTGGTCCGAGTCGCCCAAGACCTTCGGCACGCCTTCGGCGCCCTCGAGGCGAAGGGCGACGTTCTTGTCCGCCGCGCGCATGGCCAGCAATTCGAACGTGCCGCGCACGACCGCGGCGAGATCGACGGTCTCGCGCGGCGGCACGTGTTCTTCCAGCTCGACCCGGGACAGGGACAAAAGGTCGTCGATCAGGCGGGCCATGCGCGCCGCCTCGGTGTGCATGATGTCGAGGAAACGCGCGCGCGCCTCGGCGTCCTCGCGGGCCGAGCCCTTGAGCGTCTCGATGAACCCGAGCAGCGACGCGAGCGGCGAGCGCAATTCGTGCGAGGCGTTGGCGATGAAATCGGCGCGCATCCGTTCGGCCCGGCGGATCGAGGTGAGAGCGTGCAACGTGATGACCACGCCCGGCCGATCGTTGGAGCGGACCGCCGCCGCCGTCAGGTGATAACTCGCCGAGACCGGCGCGGGCAGGCTGATTTCGGCCTCGCGGGCCTCGGCCCCACCCAGCACTTCGTCCACCGCCGCCAACGCGGCCGGATGACGCAACGCCACCGCGAGATCGCTGCCGACGATGGGACCGATGAACAACTCGCGCGCCGGCCGATTGGCGGCCACCACGGCGCGGCGGGAATCCACCAGCAAAACCGGGTCGGGCAGGCCGTCGAGAACAGCGATCAGGGGCGGGGACATGGATTCAAGGCTGCCAGAGGTTTTCCCTCCCGGCAAGGCCCGGCGGACTTTTAAATCAGGCTTCGCCGCGCCCCAGGGCGATGGTTCGTCCGGCCTGAGGCGGCCGGGACAAGCGGGCGTGGGCGTCGGCCAGAGCGGCGATGCGGGCGCGGACGTCATCGGAAAACGGCGCGGCGCGGCGCAGGTCCATGTTGACGTGCAGGGTCAACACCTCGGTGGTCGCCGCCAAGACTCCGTCGGTATCCCGGATCATGCGATGAAAGAGATGCAGGCGCTTTCGGTCGTGGCCGAGGATCTGGGTTTCGAAGCGCAACCGATCGCCGGCGACGAGTTCTTGTTCGTAGGTCACGTGCATGTCGACGACGAAGAGCGAGCATTTCGCCGCCCGGACGTAGTCCTCGCCGATCCCGAGCGTCTCGAAGAGCGTTTCGGTGGCATGGTCGAACGCCAGCACGTAATAGGCCACGTTCATGTGGCCGTTGTAGTCGATCCATTCGGGCCGCACCGTTTCCCGATGAAGGGCGAGCGGGCCGGGCGGCGGGGCGGAAGCGGCGTCGATCATGGTCCCAGTATGCCCCATCGCCCCCTGGCGGCCCAGAGTCTCGGCACGGATCAACTTATTGATCCCGAAAGGGGAATTACCCCTTGCGCCGGCCCAAGGCCCGGTGCGATAAGCGCAAACCTTCGGCAATCCCTTGGCGACGATCCTTCGGCCCGGCCGGCATGGAATCTCAACCGTCTGCCCCATCCTTATCCGTCGTCGTCCCCATGCTGAACGAGGCGGAAAACGCCGCGCCGCTGGTGGCCGAGATCGCCGCCGCCTTCGCCGGACGGAACGATTTCGAAATCGTCTGCGTCGACGACGGTTCCACCGACGGCACATCGGACCGGCTGCGCGCGGCGATGCGGACCGTGCCCGCGCTGCGCGTCATCCGTCACGCGGGCCGCGCCGGCCAAAGCGCCGCCATCGTCACCGGCGTTCGGTTCGCCCGCGGCGGAACGATCGTCACGCTCGACGGCGACGGCCAGAACGACCCCGCCGACATTCCCCGCCTGGTGCGGGCCCATGAATCCGCCCCCGACCGCGCCCGGCTGATGATCGCGGGCCTGCGCGCGAAACGGCGGGATTCGTGGAGCAAGCGGATGTCGTCCCGCATCGCCAACACGGTGCGCGGCGGCCTGCTGGGCGACCGGACGCCCGATACCGGTTGCGGCCTCAAGGTCTTCGCCCGCGAGACGTTTCTCGCCCTGCCCACCTTCGATCACATGCACCGTTTTCTGCCCGCGCTGATGCTGCGCGCCGGCGGCCGCGTCGAGTCCGTCCCCGTCAACCACCGTCCCCGGCAGCGCGGCTTGTCCAACTACGGCATGTTCGACCGCCTGTGGATCGGCGTCGTCGATCTCGTCGGCGTGATGTGGCTCGCGCGGCGGCGCCTGCGGGGACAGGGAACCGAGGAGCCGCGTCCGTGACGCTTCGCTTCATCTTGCGCAGCGCGGCTCTGTTCGTTTCGCTGATCGCGCTCGGCGCGGCGCTTCACTATTCCGGATTGGCGAGTGCCTTCGACGAGCGCTGGATCGACACCGCCGTGCGCGGCCGGGGAATCCGGGGCGAGGTCCTGTTCGTCGCCGTGGGCGCGCTGCTCATCGCCATCGGCTTGCCGCGCCAGATGGTCGCCTTTCTCGGCGGATACGCCTTCGGCTTGGCGGAGGGAACCCTGTTCGCCCTGCTCGCCGCGATTTTCGGATGCATCGGCACTTTCTTCTATGCCCGCCTGCTCGGGCGCGATCTGGTCGCGGCGCGCTTTCCCGGGCGCATCCGCCGCATCGACGATTTTCTCGCCGACAACCCGCTGACCATGACCTTGCTGATCCGCTTCCTGCCGCTCGGCAGCAACTTGATCACCAATCTGGCCGCCGGGGTCTCGCGCGTGTCGCCGCTGGCGTTCATCGGCGGCTCGGCGCTGGGTTACGTTCCGCAGACGGCGATCTTCGCCCTGGTCGGCAGCGGCATCGCCGTCGATCTCGGCGTCCGCGTGACTTTGAGCGCCGTCCTGTTCGCCGCCTCGGGCGCGCTGGGGGTTTATCTCTATCGCCGCTATCGGGGCGCCAAGACCATCGACGAGGACATGGACCGCGACCTGGGTCCGGGCCAGGCGCCATGACGCATCCCCCGCGCCCCGGTTTGCCGTTGCCCGGCCTGCCGTTGTGGGCCTGGTGCTGGCTGGCCGTCGTGGCGGCGGCAATGGCCCTGCGCCCGCCCCTGATGATGGACGAAACCCGCTATCTGGCGGTGGCGTGGGAGATGGCGCGGGACCAGCAGTTCCTGGTTCCGCACCTGAACGGCGCGCCCTACAGCCACAAGCCGCCGCTGCTGTTCTGGCTGATGAACCTGGGCTGGGCCGTCTTCGGCATCAACGACGTCACGCCCCGGCTGGTCGCGCCTCTGTTCGGGCTGGGCACGCTGGCGCTGACCGCACGCCTGGCCCGGATGCTGTGGCCGGACGCGCCGCGCGCGGCCAAGATCGCGCCGCTGATTCTGGTCGGCGGACTCTTTTTCGCCCTGTTCACGACGCTGACCATGTTCGATCCGATGCTGGCGTTTTTCGCCGTCGCCGGGCTGGTCGGGCTCATCGACGCCGCTCGCGGGGGCCTCGCGCGCGGCATGATCGTTTGCGGCGTCGCCATCGGGTTCGGCGTGCTGGCCAAGGGACCCGCGATCCTGCTGCACGTTCTGCCCGTCGCGCTGGCCGCGCCCTGGTGGGCGCCCCTGCTTCCCGGCGGCCGCGCGCCCCCTTGGAAGCGCTGGTACGCGGGCGTCTTCGGCGCGGTGCTGCTGGGCGCGGTCATCGGACTCGCCTGGGCGATTCCGGCGGCCATTGCCGGCGGCCCCGAATTCGCCTACGCGATCTTCATCGGCCAATCGGCGGGACGCATGGTCGAATCCTTCGCCCACAAGCGGCCCTTCTGGTGGCTCGCGGCGTGGCTTCCCGTTCTGCTGCTGCCGTGGACGATCTGGCCCGGCCTGTGGCGGGCGCTGGCGTCCAAGGGGGCTTGGGGCCGGCTGTGCCGGGACGCGGGCGGACGCCTGATCGCCGTCTGGTTCGGCGTCGCCTTCGTCGCGTTCTCGCTGATCAGCGGCAAGCAATTCCATTATCTGCTGCCGGAATTTCCGGCGCTGGCTTTGATCGCCGCGCGCTTGATGGGCGACGCCGCCGCCCGTGATCGCCCCGCGCGCGACGCGGCCGTTCCCGCGCTGCTGGTGTTCGCCCTCGCCGCGGCGGCGGCGCTGCTGCCCGTCCTGCCTTTCGCGGCGAAGCTGCAAGATCGCATCGAGGGCATGGCGTTCGCCTGGATGGCGCTGCCCGCCGCCGTCGCCCTGGTCGCCGGGATTGCCGCCCTGTCGGGACGATTGGCGGCGGACAAGGCGCCCGGCGTTCTCGCCTTGCTCGGCGCCCTGCTCGTCGTCGGCATCCACTTGGCCGCCTATCCCATGCTTGCCCGGTTCTACGACGTGGCGGCCGTCAGCCAGCGCCTGAAGGCCTGGGAAAGCGAAGGCGAGGCCATCGCCCACGTCGCCAAGTATCACGGCCAGTTTCATTTCGCCGGAAGGCTGGAAAAGCCCATCGCCGTCATCGGCCTCGCCGACCAGGACATTCCCGCCTGGCTGGCCGCGCACCCCAAGGGCAAGATCGTGTCCTACCGGGACCGGCCGCCGGGACCGGGCGAGCCCCAACCCCTGTTCCAGGCCCCGTTCCGCAACGACTGGGTCGTCGTATGGGATCGCGACGTCCTGGCTCATAGCCCTGGGGTCGTTGCCCGGGATTGACCTCTGGGCCGGGCCTCTATTCCCCGCCCGGCGCTTGACAGAGGGGCTTTGGGGGACTACATCCCTGGC
>CAYIQU010000172.1:0-4786 GCA_964365645.1 uncultured Hyphomicrobiales bacterium
CCGGCTCGTATTTGCCCGAGACCTGGTCGGAAACCTACGCCACCGCCGACATCGTCGCCTACGACGGCGTGCCTTCGGTCAAGCTCGGCCGCGAGTTCCTGTTGCGCCGCGACGAGGGCGCGACGGACTGAACGGCGCGACCCTACGGCTTGCCTTTGTTCAGATAGTATTTTTGCATGGCGCGCAGCGCGTCCCAGTTGAGCGGGCAGGCCACGGTCGCCTGCGCGCAATAAGGACCGAAATGAGCGCCGATCAAGGTCGCATAGTCCCTTGAGCAGCAGGCGTGTTCCGGCCCCCGTGTGGCGCCCGTCGACGGCGCGACCAGGCGATAGCGCGCGGTGCTTCCGCCGACAAAAAGGGCGACGGCCAGGCACGCCGCGATCCCGACGGTCCGTCTTCGTCCGCCGGTCCCGACGGCTTCGGCCGCGATAATCGCGCCGGCCAGGATGAAGAACGGCTCGGTGTAGATCTGATAGTAATACGCATAGCCGCGAGGGCTGAAGATCACGATCAGGCCGAAGGCGACGGCCAGGAAATACGCGGCCCGCGTCGCGGCGGGCCGTCGGCCCGATCCCAGCAGCCAGAGGCATCCAGCGATGGCGCCGAGGTAGATCAACTGCAAGGGGTAGTCGTTGGGTTTGGCGTGAAATTCGAGCAGGTGCTTCGAGAGTTCCTCGAACCCCATGGACAGCGCCGCCGCGACCAGCGCGCCGAACCCCTCGCCGACGCCGGGTTGCCGGCTATGCACCGTGAATTCGACGACGTTCATGATTCCGTAAAGCGTCCACCAATGATCGGCCGCGTAGACCAGCGTCGCGGCGAGGCCCGCGCCCGAGGCCAGGGCCACGAGCGTCGGGATGGCCCAGCGCGGTTGGCGCAGGCGAACCGCCGCGTAGGCGACGACGGCCAGGACAAGGAACACGATTCCGGCGGCTTGGTATGTCCACGTCATGCCCATCGCCAGGGCGTCGGCCAGCCGGAACAGTCCCAGTCCGCCGAGGACCGCGCCCAGAGCCGCGCATCCGGCGATCGCGCGCGGCGACGGCAAGCCGGCGGCGGGGGCCGGCGCGAACAGGAACGGAACCAGCGGCAGGAATGCCGCCACCAGGATCGCCTGCACCTTGATCATGGCGGCGAAGATCACGGCGAAAGCGGCGATTCCCAGCGCCGCCACCGCTCGCCACCCGCCGGTGCGGACGGCGACCAGGACCATCGCGAACGCGGAGAGAATGGCCAGCATCGAGGGCAATTCGGTCCTGAGCACGGTGAACTGGTTGCCGAGCCCCAGGCTGGTCGCGAAGAGGAAAGCGGCGAGCGCCGCGATCGCGCCATCGCGGCAGCACAGCCGAACGACGATCCAGAAGACGAAGGTGGTCGCCACGGCGAAGACGATGGTCAACAGCCGCCCGGCGGCGACGACCTGGGTATAGAGCGCGTCGAACCGCGTCGTGTCGATCAAGGCGTCGATGCCCGATATCTCGATCAGATTCAGACGGTGGGCCAGGGACAACCAGGGCGCCAGCATCAAGGCGTAGCCGAAGCCGGTATGCGGATGATAGGGAACGCCGCGCCCGTCGTTCAGCATCAGCGCCTGGTAGGTGAGGTCCACGTCTTGGTCGCTGTTCGCCAAATAGAACCGGGTCAGTCCGTGGTAAAGGGGCACGGCGACGGCGACGGCGGCCGCGAGGCCGAGCATCCCCCACACCGTCAGGCGCTCGAACATCCGGGTCATCGATCGTCACGGATTTTCGGCGCCGGCTTAACCCGCCGAAAAATGCTTAATCCGCTTCGTCTTCCGGTCATCGGCGCAACAGGGGTTTTGTCGGGTTATCGGGATAATACCCTTGCGGGGGAGGCGGGCCGGGGTTTTTCACCGCCCGTGGAGTTTTTCCATCGCCTCGGCCGTCGCCAGGCACGGCTTGACGCCGAAGCGCTCGGCGAAGCGGGCGCGCGCGTCCGGCGTCGCCACCGCCGTTCGGACCTCGGCGAACAGGGCGGCGAGAAAGGCGCGAAAGCCCGTGTCCGAGAGCTGCCAGTTCGATTCCGCGTACGAGGCGCCGGCCGGTGCCGGCGCCAGGTGGCCGTTGACGATGGTCAAGAACCAGCGCGCCCGCTTGTCGAAATCGGCGAAATAGGACGCCATCACGGCCAGCGCCTCGAAGGCCAGTACGTCCGTTTCCGGGTCGGCGTAGAGATCGGGCCAGGCGAACTTGCCGCCGTGCGCCGCCTTCAGGCGGGCGACGATGACGCGGCAGCGTTCCTGGTATCCTTCCAGGACGCCCGCGCCCAGCATCATCTGCGCCGCCATGAAGAAGCCGGGCAGAATCCGGCGCGAGAGCCTGTCGGGATCGACCGTCGCGCCGCGCGCCAGCAGGTGCTCGAAGCGTTTCACCAGCACCCGGTCGAAGGGGAAATTGCGGTTCTGCGCGAACTTGGTGCGTTCGCGCGCGTTCGCGTAGGCCTCGAACGTCTGCTCGAAGGCCAAGCGCAGGGCGGCCGTCTTGCCGTGGAAGTCGGCGGCGAGGCGGTCGAGGTCGGCCAAGGTGAGCGTTCCCCCGCGCGCGTGCGCCTCGTGGCGCAACCGATCGAGGATTCCCAGCACCACCGTTTCCGCCAGCGCATGGCCGCGCCCGGCCGGCGTCGACAGGTCAACCGGCGTCGGGGCGATTTTCGCGAAGGCCGTTGGCGCGATCAGGGCAACCGGCGGCGGCGCCTGGCGGCGTCGGCGGCGCTGGGCCTTCATGGTCGCGGTCAGCTTTTCCGCCGCGCCGGCGGGCTTGCCGACGTGGATCACTTCGCTGGGGGGCGGAGCCTTGGCCATGGGGACCACCATAGGAAACCGGCCGGGTTTTTTCCATAAGTCGTTGTCCCCGATGGTCCCTCGCTCCGTCAGGGGTTCATTGACAGCGTTCCGGGGCAACCCATAGGGTGCCGACGGGTTTAACCCTTTGCCGCCGCGCGGTTTTGCCGATGACCGAACGCCTGACCATCGCCCTCGCCCAGACCAACCCGACCGTCGGGGACGTGGAGGGCAACGCCCGGCAGGTTCGCGACGGGCGCGCCCGGGCGCGGGACGCGGGCGCCGACATGATCGTGTTCGGCGAACTGGCGATCGCCGGTTATCCGCCGGAAGACCTCGTGCTCAAGCGCTCGTTCCAGGAACACGTCGAGCGCGCCGTCGCGGTGCTCGCCGCCGAGACCGGCGACGGCGGCCCGGCGGTCGTCCTGGGCGCGCCGTGGCGGGAAGACGGCGTTCTCCATAACGCGGCGCTGGTGCTGGACGGCGGGCGCGTCGCCGCCGTTCGCCGCAAGCACGAAATCCCCAATTACGGCGTGTTCGACGAGCGGCGCTTGTTCGCGCCGGGGCCGCTGCCCGACCCGGTGCCGTTTCGCGGCGCCCGGCTCGGCCTGATGGTGTGCGAGGACATGTGGTTCCCCGCCGTCGCCGAACATTTGCAGGCCCAGGGCGCGGACATGCTGGTGGTCATCAACGGCTCGCCCTTCCAGGTCGACAAGCCGGCGCAACGCATGGACCGGGCGCGGGCGCGGGTCGCGCAAACCGGCCTCGCGCTCGCCTACGTCAATTTGGTCGGCGGCCAGGATGAGTTGGTGTTCGACGGCGCGTCGTTCGTTCTCGGCGCGGGCGCGGGGATTCGCGCCCGCGCGCCGGCCTGGCGCGAGCATCTTCTGCTCACCCGCTGGGAAAAGGCGGGCGGGGCGTGGGCGTGCGCGGCGGGCGAGATCGCGCCCGAGGACGACGCCGTGGAAACCGTCTACGCCGCCCTGGTCGCGGGCCTGCGCGATTACGTGAACAAGAACATCTTTCCGGGCGTGCTGATCGGGCTTTCGGGCGGCGTCGACAGCGCGCTGGCCGCCGCGCTGGCGACCGACGCGCTGGGACCCGAGCGCGTGCACGCGGTGATGATGCCCTCGCCGTTCACCTCGAAAGACAGCGTCGAGGACGCGGCCGAGACCGCCCGCCGGCTGGGCTGCCGGCTGGACACCGTTCCCATCACGCCGGCGATGGACGCCTTCGAGGCGATGCTGCGCGAGCTGTTCGTCCAGCATCCGCCCGACACGACGGAGGAAAACATCCAGGCCCGCGCGCGCGGCATCGCCTTGATGGCGCTGTCCAACAAGTTCGACTACATGGTGCTCTCGACCGGCAACAAGTCCGAAATGTCGGTCGGCTACGCGACCCTGTACGGCGACATGTGCGGCGGCTTCGCGGTGCTGAAGGACGTCTACAAGACGATGGTTTACAAACTCTGCCGCTGGCGCAACGCGCACCGGCCCGAAGGCGCGCTGGGGCCCGAAGGCCCGGTGATGCCGGAGCGCGTCCTGACCAAGGCGCCGTCCGCCGAGTTGAAACCCCACCAAACCGACCAGGACACGCTGCCGCCCTACGAGGTCCTGGACGCCATTCTCGAATGCCTGATCGAGGGGGAACAGGGCGTGCGCGAAACGGCGGCGAAGGGCTTCGACGAGGACACCGTCCGCCAAGTCTGGCGGATGCTGGACCGCGCCGAATATAAGCGCCGCCAAGCCCCGCCCGGGGTCAAGATCACGGGCCGCGCCTTCGGCCGCGACCGGCGCTATCCCATCGTCAACGGCTTCACGGAACACGTCTGATGAGTTCCATCCGCGTCCGCTTCGCGCCGAGTCCGACCGGGTTGCTGCACGTGGGCAACGCCCGCGTCGCGCTGGTTAACTGGTTGTTCGCGCGCGCGCGGGGGGGAAAGGTCGTCCTGCGCTTCGACGACACCGACGCCGGCCGCTCGAAGCC
>CAYIQU010000173.1:0-4748 GCA_964365645.1 uncultured Hyphomicrobiales bacterium
GGGGCGGCCTTTTCGGTGTCTGAAAGACGCGGATTCAAGAGTTAAAGGGACCAATTGGGACCGATTTCCGGGGCCGTTCGGGCCAAACGAGGGAAATCCCCTAACTGGGGGTTTTCCGAACGGACGTTCTGTCATAACTTCTTCAGCCTTGCGCGGTAAGAATCGTTGTCGTGTCCGCGTGGACCGCGCCGTGGAATCGGTCGGGCTTATCGTTCCATTTCCGCAAGAAAGAGAAGAAGAGTTTCCGATCGTGGCCGCTTCCCGCAAAAAACAAGCCCGGAAATCCAAGCCCAAAGCCAAGGCGGGCGCCAAGCGCCGGACGGCCAAGGCGGATGCCGCCCGCCCGACGGCCGAGACCGGCGCGAAGATGCCCGAACGGCTACGCCCGACCGGCGGCCCGGTCACGGTGCCGCTGGCCGAGGACGCGCCGTGGATCGCCGGCACCGACACGGGCGCGAGAACGCATAAGCCGTTGCGGTTCTACGTCGTCGACGACGACCCCCGCATGGTCGAGCTGATGTCGGCCTTGATCGAAAAGGCCGGCCACACGGTCCGCACGGCGGCGTCGAGCCTGACGGCGCTGGCCGAGGTCCTGGTGCAAAAGCCGGACATCCTGGTCGTCGATTTGATGATGCCGGACCTGGACGGAATCGACCTGTGCTCGATGCTGCGGGCCAAGCCCTCGACCTCGGGCATCAAGATCGTGGTCGTCTCGGCCAAGACCTACGAATTCGACCGCAAGCGCGCGCTCGGCGCCGGCGCCGACGGCTTCATCCAGAAGCCGATTTCGGCCGAGACCTTCATCCCGCGCATCATGCGGGTCATCGAGGACAAGGTCGACCTGACCTTCTGGGGCGTGCGCGGCACGCTGCCGGTGGCGGGCGGCAAGAGCCTGCGCTATGGCGGCAACACCTCGTGCGTGACGCTGGAATTCCCGACCCACCAGTTGTTCGTGTTCGACGCCGGAACCGGAATCAAGAACCTGTCGGATCACGTGCTGAAGCAGAAGCGCGCGCGGATCGAGGCGAAGGTCTTCATCTCGCACCCGCATTGGGACCACATCAACGCCCTGCCCTTCTTCGTGCCGCTCTACATGCCGGGCAACGACTTCGAGATTCTCGGCGCGCGCCACGGCGACACCACCACCCGCCAGATCATTTCGGCGCAGATGGACGGCGTTTACTTCCCGATCACCTTCCAGGAATTCGGCGCGCGGGTCTATTTCCACGACCTCGACGAGGAAGAAGTCGCCTTCGGCCGGATCATGGTCAAGACCATGCTGCTGAGCCATCCCGGCCGCTGTCTCGGCTATCGGGTCGACTACAACGGCCGGTCGTTCTGCTACATCACCGACAACGAACTGTTCGTCGAGGGCAACCCGCACCACAACCCGCACTACGTCGCCAAGCTGACCCGGTTCATCGAGGGCGCGGACGTGCTGGTGACCGACACCACCTACACCGACCACGAATACGCCGCCAAGGTCGGCTGGGGCCATTCCAGCATCAGCGAGGCGGTGAAGCTGGCCCACAACGCCCGGGTCAAGAACCTCTACCTCTTCCACCACGATCCCGACCAGTCGGACACCGCCATCGACCACAAGCTGGAATTGGCGGAAACCCAGCTCGCGTCCTTGCGCTCCAAGACCTGCGTCATCGCCCCGCAGGAAGGGCAGCTGTTCCGGCTGTAAGGTCTTTTCGGCGTCCGGCGCTTTTTCAGAACTTGAATTCCGCGCCCCGGAGAATCGACAGACACGCGTCGACGACGTCGGCGTCGAAGGCGACCCCGCGTCCTTTCTCGATCTCGACGATGGCCGCCTCCAGCCCCAGGGCGGGGCGATAAGGCCGGTGCGAGGTGATGGCCTCGGCGACGTCGGCGACCGAGATGATGCGCGCTTCCAGGCAGATCTGATCGCCCTTGAGGCCGCGCGGATACCCGCCGCCGTCCAGGCGTTCATGATGTTCGAGCGCGATCCGGCCGATCGGCCAATCGAAGGGAATGTCCTTGATGATCTCGTAGCCCGATTGGCAATGGCCTTTCACCAGCTCGAATTCCTCGGGCGAGAATCGCCCGGGCTTGACGAGAATTTCGGCGGGAATCGAAATCTTGCCGATATCGTGCAGCAGCGCGCCCAGGCGAATGCCCTCCACCCGCTGGTCGGAAAGATTCAGGCGGTGCGCGATCGCGACCGCCAATCCGGCGACGCGCTGCTGATGGCCGGCCGTATAGGGATCGCGCTTTTCGATCGTCAACGCCAGGGCCGTTACCGTTCGGGTCAGCGCCTCGCTCAGCCGCGCCAGCGCCTCGATGCGGCCTTTCTCCGAATCCTCGTACTTGGTCAGGCTGTCGAGAACCCTCAGCGCGTAACTGAGGTCTCCCGCCAGGGTGCCGAGAAATTTCAATTCGTCGGCGTCGAACGTCCCCGGCTCGCGGGAGTAAATGGTCAGAACGTGGGTCACGCGACCGGCGTCGAACAGTGGAAAGGCGACCGACGAGCGGAATCCGCTGCGCCGCGCCGCGTCGCGCCAGGGCGCGAAGGTCGGGGCGGCTTCCATATCCATGATCGTTTGCGGCTGGCCGGTGCGGGCGGCCGTGCCGGTCGGGCCGCGCCCCAGCGGCTCGTCCGCCCAGGTGACCCGAATTTCGTTGAGGTAGCCCATCGTGTCGCCGCACGACATCATCGGCTTGACGGCGCGGCCCGAATCCTGCTCGATCTCGCCGATCCAGACCATGTCGTACCCCGCGCCTTGGACCAGGCTGTTGCAAACCTCGAACAGCAGCGTATTCCGGTCGCGGGTCATCATGATCGCGTGATTGGAAGCGGCGAGCGCGTTCAGCCCCCGGTTGGCGCGCTTCAACGCCCGTTCGACTTCATGCCGCGCGGTCACATCGTGAAGAATGCAATGGAGGAGATTCTTCTTGTTGGCGGTGAACGCACTGCACCAGACTTCCATGTCCCGCGTGACGCCCGAGGCCAAGCGGTGCTGGGACTCGATGCGTTGCACTTTTCCGACCACGATCGAACGAAAGAAACTCTCGATCTGCTCCCGGGATCGAAGGCTAAGCTCCCAGGCGGACATTCTGGCCATTCGCTCGCGCGGATAGCCGTAGAACGCGCTGGCCCCTTCGTTGGCCTCGACGATCTTCCCGCTCGCCGGATCGATCACGAGCTGAATCGCCGCATGCTGGGTGAACATGGAACGATACCGTTCCTCGTCCTCGACGATCCGGCGGCTGAGGCGATATACCGACGCCATGCGCCACGCCACCAGCGTCGCGACGACGGCGGCGAGAATTCCCGCGAAGATCAGCATGTAACGGTGAATGGCCCTCTCGAACCGGGTGTCCCGGTGCCATTTGCCGTGCGCCGCGCGATAGGCCGGATCGGCGACGAAAGTTCGCACCGCCGCGTCAAGACGGGCGAGTCGTTGCTCGTCGCCCTTGCGAACGGCCAGGCCGCGCTTCACTTCGCCGATGGATTCGATCGCCTGGACGATCTTGTGACCGACTCCCATCTTGTCGGCGATCCGGCGCGCGGCGCCGTTGGGATAAGCGATCGCGTCGAGTTGGCCGGCGAAAAGATCGTACAGGACGTCCACAAAATGGTCGTAGGTTCGCGTTTCGATGCGGCCCGGATGCTGGGCCAGAATGGCCCCGGCAACGTTCGATCGAACGACGCCGACGACCTTGCCGGCCAGGTCATCCACGCCCCGAACCGTTTGATCGCCCTCGCGAACGAATATGCCGATATGCAGCGTGTGGTAGGGAACGGTAAACGCGAATTCCTCGATCCGCTCCTCGGTCATGCCGAGCAAGGGAATGACGTTCGCCCGGCCCGAACGCACGGCATCCTGCACTTCCGGCCATTCGTCGAAGGCGAGGAAGCGGACCTCGTCGTAGCCCGCGAGCCGGGCGATTTCCCGCATCGCGTCGATGGCGAACCCTTTGGGCTGGCCGCTTGAACTCGTGTCGTATTCCTCGGGAAAGAATTTCGGGACGGCGGCGGTCAGGACCTTGTCCGGCGCCTGGGCCGAACCCGGAGAGGCCGAAAATAAAAGAGACCCGCCCCCCATCGCGAGCAACGCGATGAAAGCCCAAAGAAATCCCCCGGCTGCGAAACGGCCCAATCGCATACCCTACCCGCCCGTCGTTCAACGGAAACTGCTTGAATTCTCCCTCTTGCCGGGGAGAAAGAGAAGTTAAAAATAGGGTCTTTCGGGCTGTTTTTCTCCTTCAACTTCAACTTCTTATGTTTTTTCGCCGACGGCGGAGAGCGCGGACATACGGAGGTATGTTTTTCCTTCGCCGTCACCCCCCGCGCGCTTCGCGCGCGAATGATCAAGCCGGCTTTGCCGGCGGGCGCGGCGCTTGCGCGCCGTGCCGCGCGCCCCCATTTTCATCGTATGCCCGACGGCCGCGAACCCTTAAGCGCGCGCACGCTGACCTCGATCCGCGACATCGTGCCCGGGGAGTGGGACCGGCTGGCCGGCGTCGACAATCCCTTTCTCGCCCACGGCTTTCTCGCCGCCCTCGAGGAGTCCGGCTCGGCGACCGCCGAAACCGGCTGGCAGCCGGCGCACCTCGTGATCGACGATGCGAACGGCCACCCGCGCGCGCCCCTCGATGAGCGCGCGGGGATTTTGTCGTCGGCCCGCCTCCCGGCGGGACCGTGCGCCGTCGCGCCGCTGTATCTCAAGTTCCATTCCTACGGCGAGTACGTCTTCGATCACGCCTGGGCCGATGCCTAT
>CAYIQU010000174.1:0-4748 GCA_964365645.1 uncultured Hyphomicrobiales bacterium
GGACACAAGATCAAAGACATGCCCCCCGACCATCCCATGACCGTCGCCCGAATCACGCCCGAGGACATTCGCGCCCGCAAGGGCGACGTGCCGATCGTCGCCTTGACGGCGTATTCCAAGGCGGAAGCCGTCCGGATCGATCCGCTGGTCGACCTTATCTTGGTCGGCGATTCGGTCGCCATGGTGATCTACGGCATGGACACCACCGTCGGCGTCACGCTCGAGACGATGATCGCGCACGGCCGGGCGGTCATGCGCGGCGCGACGCGGTCCTGCGTCGTGGTCGATCTTCCCGCCGGCAGCTACGAGCGCAGCGCCGAACAGGCGTACGTCTCGGCCACGCGGATCATCGCCGAAACCGGCGCCGCCGCCGTCAAGCTGGAAGGCGGCGTCGCCGTCGCGCCGGCGATCCGCCGTCTGGTCGGCTCGGGCATTCCGGTGCTCGGCCATATCGGCCTGTTGCCCCAAGCGGTGACGGAAGCGGGCGGGTTCCGCGTCCAGGGCCGCGACGAGGCCTCGGCGCGGCGGGTGATGGACGACGCCCGCGCGGTGGCCGACGCCGGCGCCTTCGCCGTGGTCATCGAGGGCACGGTCGAGCCGTTGGCG
Source organism: uncultured Hyphomicrobiales bacterium (assembly GCA_964365645.1). Lineage (GTDB taxonomy): Bacteria > Pseudomonadota > Alphaproteobacteria > Rhodospirillales > 2-12-FULL-67-15 > 2-12-FULL-67-15. Next base: position 607 of record CAYIQU010000174.1, read on the forward strand.
CGCCGCGTCACCGAGACGATCCCGATTCCGACCATCGGCATCGGCGCGTCGCCCGCCTGCGACGGGCAAATACTGGTCACCCACGACCTGCTCGGCCTGTTCGCCGACTTCACGCCCAAGTTCGTCAAGCGCTACGCCGAGTTGGGCGAGGACGCGACCCGCGCGGTGCGCGCCTACGCCGACGACGTGCGCGCAAGGCGTTTTCCCGGGCCCGAGCACTGCTTCGGCGCCCAGCCGGCGAAGACATAAACCATGGCCGCCCCCAACACGGACATCGACATCGTCCGCGACGTCGCCGCCTTGCGCGAACGGGTCCACGCCTGGCGCGCGGGCGGCTCGGCCGTCGGCCTGGTGCCGACCATGGGCGCGCTGCACGACGGGCATCTGGCGCTGGTGCGCCGCGCGCTGGACCGCTGCGGGCGCGCGTGCGTCACCTTGTTCGTCAATCCCAAGCAGTTCGCGCCCCACGAGGACTTCGCCCGCTATCCCCGCGACGAGGGCCGCGACGCGGATGTGCTGGCGCGCGCCGGCGCGCATCTGCTGTTCGCGCCCGGGGTCGAGGTCATGTATCCCGAAGGCCACCGGACCCAGGTTTCCGTCGGCCGGCTGGGCGAGGTTCTGGACGGCGAATTCCGGCCCGGCTTCTTCGTCGGCGTCGCCACGGTGGTGACGAAGCTTTTGCTGCAAGCGCAGCCCGATGTCGCCTTCTTCGGCGAAAAGGATTATCAGCAGCTTCTGGTCGTCCGCCGGCTGGCGCGCGATCTCGATATTCCGGTCGAAATCGAGGGCGTGCCGACGGTGCGCGAACAGGACGGCCTCGCGCTGTCCTCGCGCAACGCCTATCTCGCGCCCGCCGAACGGCAGGCCGCGCCCGCGCTGTATCGGGTCATTACCGACGCCGCCCGGGCCGTCGCGGCCGGCGCCGAGGCCCGCGAGCAGGAAACCCTGGCCGTCGCGACGCTGAAACAGGCCGGCTTCGGCCGCGTCGATTACGTCGCGGTGCGCGACGCCGAAACGCTGGAAGAGTCTTCGGCGCCGGGCCGCCCGCGCCGGGTGCTGGCGGCCGCCTGGCTGGGCGCGACGCGGCTGATCGACAACGTGGCGGTCTAGGCCTTGCGCCGCTCGGTCAGGACCAGGGCGATGGCGGCGGTGACCAGGACCAGCGCGGCGAGATCGGCGACGCCGAACGTCTCGCCCAGCACGACGATGGAGCTCAAGACGCCGATCACCGGCACCATCATCATGCCGATGGCGGCGATTTGCGCGGGAAACAGCGCCACCACCTTGTACCAGGCCCAATAGCAAAAAGAGATCGGCCCCAGGGTGAGATAGGCCAGCAGGGCGACGATGGCGGGCGACCAGGCCATGGCGCTCGCCTCATCGAAGATCAGCGCGCCGGCGGCGACCGGCAGCCCGCCCGCCAAGAGCTGCCAACCGGTCTGGGTCAACAGCGGCGCCGATTGGCGGACGTTCTTTTGCCACAGGGTTCCGGCCGCCCAGGTGACGGCGGCGGCGATCATGAACAGCGGCCCCTGCGGCTTCGCGCCGAGGCGCGCCCAGTCGGGGTAAAGCAGCGCGCCGATGCCGGCCAAGCCCAGCGCCAGCGCGGCGGCGCGCCGGCGGTCGAACGTCTCGGTTCCGGACAGCCGCGCCAGGATCGCGACCCACAACGGCATGGTGTAGGCGACGATGACCGCCCGGCCCGCGTCCATCTGGCTGAGACCGTAGGCGGTGAGAACGTGCCAGCAGGTGACGTTGAGGAAGGCGGAAATCAGCAACGGCGGCCACGCCGCTCCGGGCAGAAGAACGCGCTGGCCGGCGGCGGCGGCGGCGAGCAGGACCAGAATCCCGCTGGCCGGCACGATCGAGGCGCGAAAGGTGAAGGGCGGCAGGGCGGTCAACCCGATCTTCATGATCGGCCAGCTCGATCCCCACATCACGGTGACCAGGGCCAAAAGCCACAGCCCGGCCGGCGGGATTGCGCGCGTCCCGCTGGATGCGGGCTCCGCCCGAGGGCGCACGACGGGAAGGCGCGTGGACAGGCTCTAGGCCTTGCGCCGGATCAGGAAGGTATAGGTGCCGCCGTCCTGGTTGCTTTCCATCAGGTCGTTGCCGGTGGTGCGGCAGAAGGCGTCCATGTCCTTGACCGATCCGGGATCGGTGGAAATCACCTTCAGGGTCTCGCCGACGGGCACTTCCTTGATCGCTTTCTTGGTCTTGAGGATGGGCAGCGGGCAATTCAGCCCGCGAGCATCGAGCGTGGCGCTCATGGGGATCGGTCCTCGGTTTTCTTAATCAGTAGTGGGTGTTGATGTATTTCAAGCAGACGACCCTGAGGCAAGAGGCGAGATTTTTCTGATTCGTGTTCAGGCAGTGATCGTGGATGCAGGTGATCAGGCCGGCCAGCGTCGTGCCCTCGCCCTCCGCCAATTCCTCCAGCACCACCCAGAACGCCTTTTCCAGGCGGATGGTGGTGGAATGCCCGTGCAGCCGGATGGACCGGCGCACGGGCATGTATTCCACCGTCTGGTCGGTGTTGCACAGCGCGAACATGCGCTTAAGCGGCGTGTCGGTCCGATCCGGACCCGTGCCGCCGCCCGCGTCGGGGGCCGCCAGGCCCCCGGCCGCCGGTCCGCTTCGCGCTAAAATGCCTCCCGCCATGATCCGATCCTCAGATGTACAGGTTGATGTCGGACTTCAGCGCGTTTTCCATGTAGGTCGCCGCGCCGGCCAGATTGAGGCCGTCGATCAGGTCTTCCTTCTTCATCTCGAACAGATCGAGGGTCATCTGGCAGCCGATGATCTCCACGTCCGATTCGATCGCGGCGGCGCGCAGCTCAGGGATAGAAGCGATGCCCTTCTTCTTGATCAGGTTCTTCATCATGGTGGTGCACAGGGCATCGACGCCGGGGATCATCGGCATCAGGTTGGGCATGACCATGTGCATGCCCATCATCGGCATTTCCATCGCCGGGTTGCCGAGAGTCGAAATCTGGAGATGGTCCAGGTTCTTCTTCAGAAGCTGCAGGCCGTAGAAGGTGAAGAACATGGAGACCTTCACGTCCATGGCCGCCGCCGTGGTCGCCAGGATGAAGGGCGGATAGGCCCAGTCCAGGGTTCCCTTGGTGACGATGATGGACATGCGTTTTTGATTGGGCGATTCGGCGGTCATGACGGGCGATTCCCCTCCCTCGGGTTCATAAGGTGCATTCGGCGAAAGCGACGGGGACCCTAAATCAGTGCCCGCGCAAGCGGTAGTACAGCGTGCCTACCCCGGTTTCCAAACGGCCGGCGGGGCACGGAAAACCCCGCGACCGCTCCCTTGGGTCCCCCGGACCGCTCAGGCGCGCATTGTCGCGCTTCGGCCTGGGGTTCGGCAAGCGGCGGGGATTCCCCAGGGGCCGCCCTCCAGTTAAGGACTATCATCCCACAAAGGGCATCCGTTCGTTCCGTTGTAAAAATGACACAATAGATAAAAACCTTCATGCCAGTATCGGATTACTACATCCCACCCCTACCCCCGGGCTACCCATGGGCGTAAGAAAAAGCCAACGACGCGTGAGGACTGGCAAGATTTCGACGGCGAGGTCCGGACGGGGCGCAGCGGCGGGGAAGCCGAGGCGAGGCCGGAAGACGCATTGAGAATAAAAAAAGCGAATCGATACACGGACTTAAAAATTCAAAGGGAAGAGGAGACACGACCCATGCGACCCACCACAAAGATTTTCGCCTTGGCGCTTCTGTCGGCGACCGCGCTGGCGGCGCTGCCGAACGCGGCTTCGGCCACCAACGGCATGAACCCGATCTGCTACGGGACCGACAACTGCGGCATGGGCGGCGCGGGCGTCGCGCTCGGCGGCAACACCGCGGGCTCCATCCTGAACCCGGCCCTTTCCGGCCGCGCCGGAAAAGAGCTCCTGATTTCCGCGGGCTGGCTGCACGCCGACGTCACCGGCCACGTCAAGACCTCGACGCAGGGCAACAACAAGGCCGCGTCGCAGGACAGCCAACTGTCCGACTTCGCCGATGGCACCTTGGCGTTGAACTGGAAGCTGAACGAGGCCTGGGCCGTCAACCTCGCCGCCTTCCCGGGCGGCGGCGGCGCGACCAAGTGGAAGGATCCGCGCACGGGAGCGGGCGCC
>CAYIQU010000175.1:0-4739 GCA_964365645.1 uncultured Hyphomicrobiales bacterium
TGATTCCGCCGACCGCGTCGTTCTGGAAGAGCCTCAACCCCATGCTGGAAAAGGCAAGGTCGCTGGAGGCTGCCGGCAAGGCCAAGGAAAAGACCAAGCTGACCGGTTACAACACAATGGGCAGTCAATCTTTCGAGGAAAGCTATGACATGTCGCCGGAGGTTTTCCTCTCGTTCCACGACGCCGCGCGGTTCCCCAGCGTCAGAAAGGCCGTTGAAACGACGACCGTGCCGGTGTTCTGGGCCGTGGGCACCCGCGACCCCATCCCCAACGCCAAGCGGCGGACTTTCGAGATGATCCCTCCGCACCCGAAAAGCGCCTACTTCGATTTCGAGGGCGAAGACCACAACTCCGCCATGCTGGCCGCCGTCGATAAAATCATTCCCTGGCTCAAGGCACTGCCGGCGCGGTAACGCGGCCGCCCTGCTATTCCGCCAGCCACAGGACCGCGTCGGGGGCGGCGGGGGGGATTGCACATCATTTTTTCCGCCAAGGCAACGCCGGGCATTCTAGAATGGGGCGTTCTCGTTCCCCTTCCAGGCTTGAGGCCGGCTTCGTTCCCATGCCCACTTCCGATTCCCGCACCCGAGGGCGCCGCCGCCATGGCGGCCGCTTTCCGGCGCTCCACCGCCGCGCCGCCCACCGGCACGACGGCGCGCAAGGGCGCGGACCCACGGCCGGGCCGGTTTACGCCGCCCTCGATCTCGGCACCAACAATTGCCGGCTGTTGATGGCGACCCCCTCGGCTTCGGCGGGCGGCGGCGGATTCCGGGTCGTGCAATCCTTTTCCCGCATCGTCCGCCTGGGCGAGGGGCTGGAGGCCACCGGCGCGTTGAGCGCGGCGGCCTGCGACCGCGCCATCGAGGCCCTGAAAATCTGCGCCCGCATGGTCCGCGCGCGGAAAGCGCGCGCCGTGCGCGCGGTGGCGACGGAAGCCTGCCGCCGCGCCGTCAACGGCGGCGAATTCCTGGCCCGCGTCGCCGAGGAAACCGGCCTTGAGTTGATCCCGATCCCGGCGGAGGAAGAGGCGCGCCTGACGCTGCTCGGCTGCGGCGCGCTGCTCGACCCCGATTATCGCCGCGCGCTGGTTTTCGACATCGGCGGCGGCTCGACCGAATTGATGTGGGTCGCGACCGAAAAGGACGCGCCGCCCCGCCTGCTCGGCTTCGACTCGCTGCCGCTCGGCGTCGTCACGCTGGCCGAAAGCGAGGGCGGCGACGCGATGACGCCCGGAACCTACGACCGCCTGGTCGAGCGGATCGGCGAGCGTCTCGGCTCCTTCGACGCCCGGCACGGGGTCGGCGCCGAGGTGGCGCGTGGAACCGTCTTCATGCTCGGCACTTCGGGCACCGTGACGACACTGGGCGGGCTTTATCTCGACCTGCCGCGTTACGACCGCTCGCGGGTCGACGGCCTGGTCATGGACCGGGCGCGCGTTTCCGCCATCGGCCACAAGCTCGCGGCCATGACCGCCGCCGAGCGCGCCCGCAACCCGTGCATCGGTTCGGAACGCGCCGACCTGGTCGCCATGGGCTGCGCGGTGCTGGAGGCCATTTGGCGCCGCTGGCCGGTGCCCAGCCTGCGCGCCGCCGATCGCGGCATCCGCGAGGGCCTGCTGATGGAAATGATGGCCCAGCCATGAGCAAGCCCCCGGGCAAGGGCGCCGGCAAAAGCACCGGCAAGAGCGCCGGCAAAAGCGGACGCACGCGCTTCACCGGGCGCGGCCGAACCGAACGCGTCAAGACGGCCAAGCAACGGTCGTCGTCGTCGGCCCGCTGGCTGGAACGCCAGCTGAACGACCCTTATGTCGCCGAGGCGCGCAAGCAGGGCTACCGTTCCCGCGCCGCGTTCAAGCTGGCCGAACTGGACGGCCGGTTCCATCTGCTCAAATCCGGCGGCCGAGTGGTCGATCTCGGCGCCGCGCCGGGCGGCTGGACGCAAGTCGCGGTCGAGCGCGTCGGGCCCAAGGGAAAAGTCGTCGCCGTCGATCTGCTGGCGATGGACGCGATCCCCGGCGCGCAAATCCTGCTCGCCGATTTCATGGACAACGCGACGCCGGCGATGATCCGCGCCGCCCTCGACGGGCCGGCGGACGCGGTGCTGAGCGACATGGCGCCGCCCACCACCGGCCACGGGCCGACCGACCATCTGCGTATCGTCGCGCTGGCCGAGGCCGCCTTCGATTTCGCCCACGAGGTGCTGAAGCCGGGCGGCGTCTTCGTCGCCAAGGTGTTCCAAGGCGGCACCGAGGGCGAATTGCTGACGCGGCTCAAGCGCGCGTTCGCCAGCGTGCGCCACGCCAAGCCGCCCGCCAGCCGCTCGGACTCGGCTGAGGCCTACGTCGTCGCGCAAGGGTTCCGCGGCGCTTAAATAAAGACTCACACCGTTATGACGTCGGCGAGATGGCCGGCGAGTTGATCGACCGGCACGTGCGTCAGGTCCTTGTTGATCTCGCCTTCGACCCGCTTGCGGGTCGCGGGCTTGAGCGCGGCGCGAATGCGGCCCAGCGTCGCCGGCGGGGCGACCAGGACCAGCCGGTCGAACCGGCCGCCGGCGGCGTCCTCGTCCAGCTTCTGGGCGATGGCGCGGGCGAACTCTTCCTTGCGCTGTTCGTGCCAATCGATCCGGGGCTCCATGGCGTGGCGCGCACCGCCGACGCTTTCCTGCGACCGGCCGGGCCTGTCGGTGCCGAGATCGCGGGTCGGCGGATTGTCGATTTTGATTTCGCGTCCGGGGACCGTCTTCAGGCCCTTGCCGGGACCCTCGTTCAACACGACGAGGGCGCGCGCGCCATCGGCAACCAGAATCCAGGTCCGTTTCGTCTTGGTCGGCATGGGATACTCCCTGCGTTTGCCCCTTCCTTAGATATAGACCGGTTGGGCGCTCCGGCCCAGGGGTCGACGTTGGGGCCGAATCGGCGCGACGCGGGATTCCCCGAAACCCCTGTTTTCCTGGGTTTTTCGCGGCAAGGCCCGCCCTTGGCAAGGGGGTTTGCTCGTGTATGATACCGCGCCTACCGGCGGACGGGGTCCACGCAGGAGGCCACATGAGCGACACTAAAAAAACCATCGACGAGGCCCTTACTTTCGACGACGTCCTCCTGCTGCCGCAGGAATCCAACGTCCTCCCCACCGACGCCGACACCGCCAGCCGCTTCACCCGCGAGGTCCGCCTCGGCATTCCGCTCGTCTCGGCGGCGATGGACACGGTGACCGAAGCCAAGCTGGCGATCGCCATGGCCCAGGCCGGCGGCATCGGCGTCCTGCACAAGAACATGGAACCCGAACAGCAGGCCGCCGAGGTCCGCAAGGTCAAGAAGTTCGAATCCGGCATGGTCGTCGATCCGCTGACCATCGCGCCCGAGGCGACGCTGGCCGACGCGCTGAAGATGAAGGCCGAGCACGATTTTTCCGGCATTCCGGTGGTCGAGAAGGACACCGGCAAGCTGGTCGGCATCCTGACCAACCGCGACGTGCGCTTCGCCACCGATCCGCGCCAGCCGGTGCGCGATCTGATGACCAAGCATAGCCCCGACCGGCCGCTGGTCACCGTCAAGGAAGGCTGCGGCCGCGACGAGGCCAAGCGCCTTTTGCACCAATACCGCATCGAAAAGCTGCTGGTCGTGGACGAGGCGTTCCGCTGCATCGGCCTGATCACGGTGAAGGACATCGAGAAAGCCGCGCGCCATCCCAACGCCTGCAAGGACGACAAGGGCCGCTTGCGCGCCGCCGCCGCGACCGGCGTCGGCGCGGCCGGCATCGCCAGGGCCGAGGCGCTGATCGCCGCCGAGGTGGATGTGATCGTGGTCGATACCGCGCACGGCCATTCCCGCGGCGTCATGGAGGCGGTCCGCAGCATCAAGAAGCTCAGCAACCTCACCCAGGTCGTCGCCGGCAACGTCGTCACGCCCGAAGCCGCCGAGGCGCTGATCAAGGCCGGGGTCGACTCGGTCAAGGTCGGCATCGGGCCGGGCACCATCTGCACCACCCGCATGGTCGCGGGCGTCGGCCTGCCGCAGCTTTCGGCGGTGATGGAAGTCGCCGCGCTCTGCCGCAAGCACGACGTGCCGGTGATCGCCGACGGCGGCGTCAAGTATTCCGGCGACATCGCCAAGGCCATCGCCGCCGGCGCCGACTGCGTGATGATCGGCTCGCTCTTGGCCGGCACCGACGAAAGCCCGGGCGACGTGTTTCTCTACCAGGGACGCTCGTACAAGACCTATCGCGGCATGGGCTCGCTCGGCGCCATGTCGCGCGGCTCGGCCGACCGCTACTTCCAGCAGGACGTCGGCGACAATCTGAAACTCGTCCCCGAAGGCATCGAAGGCCAGGTGCCCTACAAGGGTCCCGTCGCCGCCGTCATCCACCAATTGGTGGGCGGCCTGCGCGCCTCGATGGGCTACACCGGCAACGCCACGATCGGCGAGATGCAGAAGAACTGCCGCTTCCGCCGCGTCACCTCGTCGGGCCTGCGCGAAGGCCACGTTCACGACGTCATCATCACCCGCGAGGCGCCTAACTACCGCCCCGCCGGCTAAGCCGCGCCATCATGACCCCCGGCGCCCGCGTTCAAGCCGCCATCGAGATTCTCGGCGATTCGCTCGCCGGCCCGCTGACCGCGGACGCCGTCGCCGACGCCTATTTCCGCCGCCGCCGCTACGCCGGCAGCGGAGACCGTCGCGCCGTCCTGGCGCGGGTCTTCTCGATTTTGCGCCGCCAGGCCCGGCTGGCCTGGCATCT
>CAYIQU010000176.1:0-4727 GCA_964365645.1 uncultured Hyphomicrobiales bacterium
CAGCCCTAGCGGGCTGGTTCCCTCCCTCTACCGCCATCGCGGGAGAGGGTGCGTCACGCCACTCGGCGTGCATTCGCACGACGCGCAAGCGAGGCGGGTGAGCGTTGAGCGCGACGCGAGCTTGCGCGCGTTATGCTGGAAGGCGTGCCTTCGCACGAAGGAGAAGCGCGCACGGCTTAGGGCATGAGGAGGCTCATGCTTCGACAGGCTCATGCTTCGACAGGCTCAGCATGAGGGGTTTTTAACCTCGTCCTGAGCGTGTCGAAGGGCGAGTTCTCAAGATTGGACGGCGTTCCGGTTGAGGGCCCGGATTCTCAGACGTCCAGGTCCTTCACGAACTTGGCGTGTTCCTGGATGTATTCGAAACGCAGCTCGGGCCGGCGGCCCATCAGGCGCTCGACCAGGCGGTCGGTTTCGCGCGCCTCACGGCCCTCGGTCTCTTTCGAGGGCAGCACGACCCGCAGCAGGATGCGCGAGGCCGGCGCCATGGTGGTTTCCTTGAGCTGCGCCGGCGGCATTTCGCCCAGGCCCTTGAAGCGGCTGATCTCGGGCTTGCCGCGCGTGAACTCGGTTTTCATCAGCACGTCCTTGTGGGCGTCGTCGCGGGCATAGATCACCTTGCCGCCCTGGCTGATGCGGTAGAGCGGCGGCACGGCCAGGAACAGGTGCCCGTTCTCGATCAATTGGGGCATCTCGCGGTAGAAAAACGTGATCAGCAGCGAGGCGATGTGCGCGCCGTCGACGTCGGCGTCGGTCATCACGATCACCCGGTCGTAGCGCAACGCCGAGTCCGTGTAGTTGTCGCGGGTGCCGCAGCCCAGGGCCTCCACCAAATCGGAGATTTCCTGGTTGGCGCGGAGCTTGTCGTCGGACGCGCTGGCCACGTTCAGGATCTTGCCGCGCAGCGGCAGGACGGCCTGGGTTTCGCGCGACCGGGCCATCTTGGCCGAGCCGCCGGCGGAATCGCCCTCGACGATGAACAGTTCCGTTCCCAGGGCCTCGGTGCGGGTGCAATCGGTCAACTTGCCGGGCAAGCGAAGCTTGCGGGTGGCGGACGCGCGCTTGAAACCCTTGTCGTCGTTCTTGCGCAGGCGCGCGTCGGCCCGCGCGATGGCGTAGTCGAGCAGCAGGCGGGCGTCCTTGGGGTCGCCCGAAAGCCAATGGTCGAAATGATCGCGCACCGCGTTTTCCACCAGCCGCTGCGCCTCGACGGTGGAAAGCTTTTCCTTGGTCTGGCCCTGGAATTGCGGATTTTCGATGAACAGCGAGAGCACCCCCGCCATCGCGCCGGTGATATCGTCGGCGGTGATCTTGGCCGCCTGGCGTTCGCCGATGCGTTCGGCGTGGGCTTTCAGGGCGCGGACCAGCGCGATGCGCAGGCCCGCTTCGTGGGTGCCGCCCTGGGGCGTCGGGATGGTGTTGCAGTAGGAATTGAGGAACGGCTCCTCGTCCTCGGGCCAGGCGATGGCCCATTCGACCCGCCCCGCGCCGTGATCGCCGACGAGCTTGGCTTCGCCGGCGAAAGGCTTTTCGGTGACCACCGGCCGGCCGTGCAGCAGCGTGCCGAGGAAATCGGCGAGCCCGCCCGGAAAATGCAGCACGGCTTTTTCCGGGGTCTCGGCGTCCGTTCCGGCTTTGAGCACGGCCGGGTCGCAATTCCAGCGAATCTCCACGCCGCGAAAGAGATATGCCTTGGAGCGGGCCATGGCGAACACGGTCGCCGGATGGAAGTGGGCCTTGGTGCCGAAGATGTCCGCGTCGGGATGGAAGGTGACGGTGGTGCCGCGCCGGTTGCTGGCGGCGCCGATCGCCTTGATCGGCCCCTTGGGCGCGCCGCGGACATAGGACTGCGCCCAGATTTTCTTGTCGCGGGCGACTTCGACCATGAGCTTGTCGGACAAGGCATTGACGACGGAAATGCCGACGCCGTGCAGGCCGCCCGAGGTTCGATAGGCCTTGCCGCCGAACTTGCCGCCCGAATGCAGCGTGGTGAGGATGACTTCCAGCGCGGATTTCTTTTTGAATTTCGGATGCGGATCGACCGGGATGCCGCGGCCGTTGTCCTCGACGGTGACGGTGTTGTCGGGGGCCAGCGTCACCTCGATGCGGCTGGCGTGGCCGGCGACGGCTTCGTCCATGGCGTTGTCCAACACCTCGGCGATGAGGTGGTGCATGGCGCGCTCGTCGGTGCCGCCGATGTACATGCCGGGGCGGCGGCGGACGGGCTCCAACCCTTCCAGGACCTCGATGTCCTTGGCGGAATAGCCGCCGGCCTTGCCGCCGCGCGGCGCCGCGGGCGATGCGGCGCGAGGGGGCGCGGGCGGCGCGACGGATTTCTTTCGGCTCTCGCGGGTCCTGTTTTCAGGAGGAGAGCCGAATAAATCGGCGATGGCTTTGGTTTTGCTTTTGGCGCGCATGGGATCGGGATTGCTTCTCGGAAATTAGGCCTTTGCGGCGGGGGCATCCTAGAAACGCCCCCCTCCGGAGGCAAGCAGGATCAAGTATTTTTGCGTGAAATGGGTACAAGATGTAGCCTTGCGGCTTGCCGGCACCAGCCGGCACGGGTTTGTTCGCGCCGGCAGGGTCGGCGTTTCGGGGGCCGATTCCCGCCCCACCAAAGGAGCATTCGATGATTCACAACCACCCCCTAGGCGCCGCGCCCGGCGCCGAGACCGAGGGCGAGCCGAGAGGCGAACTGGCGATTCGGACGCTGGCCATGCCTGCGGACTCCAACCCCAACGGCGACATCTTCGGCGGCTGGGTGATGGCGCAAATGGATATCGCGGGCGGGATTACCGCGGCCTTTCGCGCCCGGGGGCGGGTGGCGACGGTGGGCGTGACCAGCATGTCGTTCCACCGTCCGGTGCTGATCGGCGACGTGGTCTGTTGCTATTGCGACATCGAACGGGTGGGAACGACGTCGATCGCCGTCCACGTCGAGGTCTGGGTCAAGCGCGGCGGAAACGCCGTCCGCCGGATCAAGGTGACGGAAGGGATGTTCACCTACGTCGCCATCGACGACCAAGGCCGCAAACGTCCGATGCCCCCCGAAGAGGCCCCCAAAGGGGGCTAATTTTGCTCATGGCGCACAACAGGCGAGGGGGGAGGGCGACAGACCAAACCCTTTTATCCCCCCTCGCTTGTCGATCGGGGCTTGTCGATCGGGGCGTGTCGATCAGGCCACCACCAGCCAGGCGTAGGTTCCGGCGGCGAGCAGGGCGAACGCCGCGAGTTCCTTGATGAAGCTAATCGTTTTCATTTTTCGACCTTCAAAATTCGTCGGGTAAAGCGAACATAGATAGAACATAGGAAGAACAATTAGTCAACATTAAAATGGCGCAAGCCAAAGAGCCCCGGAAATAGCGGGGTCTCAGGTCTTAGGCCTTGAGTTCAGAAACAGAGGACGCGGAAAAGCTGGGCGTCGAGGAAGACCGCGAGCCAGCCTTCGTTGAAGGCCGAAACCAGCGCCGGCCCCAGGGGCGAGAAGGCGATCGAGCCGAGCACGGCCGCGGCCAGCCCGCCGATCAGCGCGGGGGCGAAAGAGGAGGGGATCGAAAGGCGGGCGGTGGGCGGCGTCATGAAAAAAGCCTACCACGGCCGAAGGCCTTTGTCCCGCGACGGGCGGCGGAAAAAACGAAGCGAAGCCTTCTTGAACGGCGACGGCGCAAGACCCATGATGCCGCGCTTTTCAACGTCCGAAAGTCCGGGTCCCATGGCGCCGAAAAAAAATTCCCTGAAACTCAATCCCCTTCAACTTCGCACGCTCGCGCTGCTGCAGGAATTGGCCCGCCATCCCGAAACGTCGTCGCGCGACCCGAACACGGGCGAGGTCTTGATCGCGCATTTGCCGCACGCCCATGGCGATCATGTCCATGTCGGCGCGCTGGTGGTTTCGGCCCGCGACGCCAGCGGGTTCGCCAATGCCGCCGTCTGGGCGGCGCTGGAACGCAAGGGCCTCGCGCGCGGGGATTTTCCGCACGCCATCACGCTGACGGCCCCGGGGCTCGCCTACGACACAGGCCTCGCCGGAATCCGGGCGAGCCGTTCAGATCATTGAAATAAAACGGATTTTTAGGGTCGGAAAAGCTCAGGCCGCGGCGGTCGTGGCGGACGTCAACTTCCGATACTGGTTGGCGTCGAGCAAAACGGATTCCGAAAGCGTCTTGACGCGGCTCGGCTGGCCTTCCTGGCTGAGCTGGAAGTGCGGCGTGACGGTGGGGCCATGGATTTCACGCTCGATGGTCCAAATGGTCGGATACCCGCCGACGGTGGTGAAGCGATCGCCGACTTGCACTTTTGTTTTGGCCATGGGTGTTCTCTTTGTTGGGTCAGCCCGCGCCGCCTTTTCACGATCATGGGCGGACGCGAATCGTTCGATAATGGATAAGCCTTTGGCGAAAACTTCACAAGAGGCAACGTAACCCCTTGTCGGACGGCAAGAAAAAACCCCTTCCGGCGAAAACCGGAAGGGGTTCGGGGTCGTCAGACGATCGCGAATCGCGTTACGAGCTGTAGTACATCTGGAACTCGACCGGGTGCGGGGTGTGCTCGAACTTGTAGATCTCTTCCCACTTGAGATCGATGTAGGAGTCGATCAGGTCGTCCGAGAACACGTCGCCCTTCTTGAGGAAGGCGCGGTTCGCGTCCAGTTCCTTGACCGCTTCGCGCAAGCTGCCGCACACGGTGGGCACGTTTTTCAGCTCCTCGGGCGGCAGGTCATAGAGGTT
>CAYIQU010000177.1:0-4687 GCA_964365645.1 uncultured Hyphomicrobiales bacterium
TTCCCAGGATTCCTCGGTCAGGGCGCCGTCCTCGCCTTCGGAGGCGGGGGACGCCGGTTCTTCCCGGCCGTGGGCGTGAAGATGGACGTTTTCGAGCCAGGTGGCGCGGGCCTCGGCCAACGGCGCGTCGGGCTGGACCATCCGGTGGGTCTTCACCAGCGGGTGCGACAAGACCTGATCCAGCATTTCGACCATTCCCCCGTCGCCGAGAAGGCCGGGCACGTCGGCCGCTTCCCAGCCCTCGGGCGCCTGCGCCAGCGCCCGCAGCAAGGCCTGGCGCAGCCGATCCAGGGCCGGGTCGGCGAACGCGGTCGAACCCAGGGTTTCCTCGATCTCGGCGAACAAGGGCGGATGGTTGACCGCCAACGCGATCAGGATGCGCTCGGCCTGGAGCCCGGCGTCGGCGGTGGTCGCCAGCGCGGCGCGCAGCGCGAGGCCGCCCGCCGCGAAAAGCCCTGTGTTTTTCCTCGGCCCGCCTTTGCCGAAAGCGCCTTTGCCGAATCCGCCTTTGCCGAAGCCGCCCTTGCGTTCGCGCGCCGCCTGCATTTCGCCCCGCAGGCGTTCGCGGAAAGCCTGGGTGAAGTGGTCGCGCAGACTGGCATCCTGGATGCGCGCCGCGTGCCGGCGCAGGCGCGCCTCGAGGGCGGCGCGGGCCTCGGGCGTTTCGGGGAATCCGGACGTGGTTTCCGAAAGCCACAGGGTTTCCGAAAGCGGGATCGCGGCGGCCAGGATTTTCCGTGCCGCGTCGACGCCGTGACGGCGGACCAGGCTGTCGGGGTCCTCGCCCGCCGGCATGAAGGCGAAGCGCAGCGAATAGCCGGCCTTCAGGATCGGCAGGGCGCGATCGGCGGCGCGCAGCGCGGCGCGTTGTCCGGCGTTGTCGCCGTCGAAGCACAGCACCGGTTCGGGCGCGAGCTTCCACAGCGCCATGATCTGTTCCTCGGTCAGCGCGGTGCCGAGCGGCGCCACGACGTTCATGATGCCCGCCTGGTGCAGTTGGATCGCGTCCATATAGCCTTCGACCACCGCCAAGGTTCCCTTGGCGCGCACGGCGGCGAGCGCGTGCGACAGGGCGTAGAGGTTGGCGCCCTTGTGGAACAGCGGCGTTTCCGGCGAGTTCAGGTACTTCGGCTCGCCGTCCCCCAGGATGCGGCCGCCGAAGGCGATGACGCGGCCTTGGCGGTCGGTGATCGGAAACATCACCCGGCCGCGAAAGCGATCATAGGTTCCCCGCGCGCCACCGGCGTTTTGCTCGCCTTCGCTCGCGGGGGGCCGGATCAAGACGCCCGCTTCCACCAGGCGGTCCTCGGGGAAGCCCTCGCGGATCAGGGCCGCCTTGAGGACGTCGCGTCGATCGGGCGCGAATCCCAGGCGGAACGTGGCGATGGTCTGGTCGGTCAGTCCGCGCTCGCGCAGATAGTCCAGCGCGCGCCGGCCCTCGGGCATCTTGAGGGATTTCTCGAAAAAAGCGGCGGCGGCTTCGTTGGCCGCCAGCAGCGAGGTGCGGGATTCGTCCCGAACGCGGGATTGGGAATCGCGCTCGGGCAATTCCATGCCGGCGTCGCGGGCCAGCCGTTCGACCGCCTCGGGAAACGACAGGCCCTCGGTCTCCATGACGAAGTCGATGACGCTGCCGTGCTTGCCGCAACCGAAGCAGTGGTAGAAGCCCTTTTCCTCGTTGACGGTGAAGGAGGGCGTCTTTTCCTTGTGGAAGGGGCAAAGCCCGGTGTGCTCGCGCCCGCGCCGGATCAGCCGTACCCGCTTGCCGACGATGTCGGCCAGCGCGACGCGCGTCCGCAATTCATCCAAAAAGGCGGTCGGAAAGGCCATGGGGAAACCCGGCTGTTTCGTCGATAATAAACCCCCGATTCGCCCGGGAACACGGGCGCGGGGGGCAATGGGCCGATTGTCCCCGTTTTCCTTCGGTTTAAGGGGCTGTGGAAAACCAGGGTGCCCCCCGGCGGGACGCCCGAATCGGAACAGGAAAGAAGAGGGCGATTCGAGACCTTAGGCCAGGGTCTGCTTGACCAGCGCGCTCGCCTTGGAAAAATCCATCTGTCCGGCGTGGCGGCTTTTCAGGGCGGCCATGACCTTGCCCATGTCCTTGATGCTCTGGGCGCCGGCTTCCGCGATGGCCTCGCGCACGGCGGCGGCCATCTCGGCCTCGCTCATCTGCTTGGGCAAAAAGCGCTCGATGACGACGATTTCGTTTTTTTCCTGTTCGGCCAGCTCCAGCCGGCCGCCCTTTTCGTAAAGGCCGATGCTTTCCTGGCGTTGCTTGATCATGCCTTGCAGCAGGCCGAGAATCTCGTCCTCGCCGATGCCGTCCATGTTGCCCTTGGACCGGGCCGCGATGTCGCGATCCTTGAGCGCGGCGAGAATCAGCCGGATGGTCGAAACCCCGACTTGGTCTTTGCTTTTGAGCGCGTCTTTAAGCGCGTCGCTGAGGCGCTGGCGGAGCATGACCACCATCTCCCTAAGATTGCCGTTCCGGTATCGATTGAGTTCGCCCGATTCGCTCGGTCTCTCGAAGTCCGCGCGTCGCGCCGAGTCTCGCGGTTCCCCCCTCGAGGAAAGCGGAAGGCTATCCGAAAGGCCTTGGAAAGGCAACCGTCCACTTTTCTGCATCATATTGAAAACAAAGGGAAAAATACAAACGGGAACACTTGACGGCAAAGACACCCTGCTATAGACGTTCGCGCCAAGACAAGACGTCCGTCCCGCCATCCGTTCGTCGACCCGTCAGCCCGGAGGCCGTGCTTTTCGCATGATGCCGCCTGCGTCCCCTGCCGCAACCGCGCCAACGCCCCGTCCGCCGGGCGCGAACGCGGCGTTGGTGCTGGCGGACGGGGCCGTGTTCTGGGGCCATGGCGCGGGGGCCGAAACCGAGGCGACCGGCGAGGTCTGCTTCAATACCTCGATCACCGGCTACCAGGAAATCCTCACCGACCCCTCGTATGCCGGGCAGATCATCACGTTCACATTCCCCCACGTCGGCAACGTCGGCGTCAATCCCGAGGATATCGAAACCGTCACGCCGGCCGCCCGCGGCCTGGTGCTGAAGGCGTCCATCACCGATCCCGCCAGTTGGCGCGCCCGCCAGCATCTCGACGCCTGGCTGAAATCCCACGATCTTCCCGCCGTCACCGGAATCGATACCCGCCGCCTGACCCGCCGGATCCGGGACGCGGGCGCGCCCAACGGCATCATCGTTCACGCCCGCGACGGCGCGGCCATCGACGTTCCGGCGCTCATCATTAAGGCCCGCGCCTGGCCGGGGCTGGAGGGCATGGATTTGGCCCGTGACGTCACCTGCCGGCAAAGCTATTCCTGGGACGAATCGACCTGGGAATTGGGCCGTGGCTATGGGCGCCAGACGGCGCCCCGGTTTCATGTGGTCGCGGTGGACTTCGGCGCCAAGCGCAACATCCTGCGCTGCCTCGCCTCGTTGGGATGCCGCGTCACCGTGCTGCCCGCGTCCGCGACGGCGGACGATGTTCTCTCGCGCAAGCCCGACGGCGTGTTTCTCTCCAACGGCCCCGGCGATCCGGCCGCGACCGGTGCCTACGCCGTGCCCATGATCCTGGGCGTGCTTCGGGCGGGCGTGCCGCTCTTTGGGATCTGTCTTGGCCACCAGATGCTGGCCCTCGCGCTCGGCGCCAAAACCTACAAGCTGCACATGGGCCATCGCGGCGCCAATCACCCGGTGAAAGAAATCGCGACGGGCCGTGTCGAAATCACCAGCCAGAACCACGGCTTCGCCGTCGACCGCAAGACGCTGCCGCCCGGCGTGGTCGAAACCCATGTCTCGCTGTTCGACGGCACCAACGAGGGCCTGCGGGTCGAGGGCCGTCCGGTGTTCTCGGTTCAGCACCACCCCGAGGCCTCGCCCGGTCCCCAGGACAGCCATTACCTGTTCGACCGCTTCGTCGCGCTGATGGAGCGGGGGAAATGAAGATACTAAAAGCAACAACGCTTTCAAAAATACTTTTGGTGCGTCTCTACCGTGATTTCATCACGGATGCCTATGAAGTGCCGGGCAAGGATAATATTACCAATATGTTTGATGGGCGTGTTTCAAAGAATCTTTTAGTTGTAGCTGTTGATTTGCTTGCTCAAGACAAGCGTATATCAAAAACAGATCAGAAAGATGGTGGCTACACTGTGATCTTGCAGCCACGGGGGAGAGAGATTGTCGAGTCGTGGCTTGAAACAGAAGATGCTGATGCAATGGAGTATTTTAAAAAAGGCAACAATTATCTTGATCAATTTGAAGGTCTATTACCTAAGGCTAATGGCGGGGCTGACAGTTTAGATTGGATTCCTGCATCGGATCGTATCGTCACGCTCGATCATAATAAGCCCGAATACAAAGACGCGATTAAGTCTATTGATACCGCAATCGAGGCGATTCGCGGCGACAACGAATATGGCGCTCGTGACCCTGAGGGCAAGGCGCGCAATTTAATTCAGTTGGAAGCTGGAAGAAAACTGCTTGATGCAATAACCGCCTCAGTGAAGGTTGTGGAGGGACTGCTAATAAAAACACTAGTGTATCTTGCCGGGATTGGTGTGGCAGTTTCTCAGGTTGTTGATGCGATAGAAAAAGCGAAGCTTTTGTTAGGTCCATAAAATGCCTAAACGCACCGACATCAAAAGCATTCTCATCATCGGCGCGGGGCCGATC
>CAYIQU010000178.1:0-4668 GCA_964365645.1 uncultured Hyphomicrobiales bacterium
GGCGCGGCGCGCGACGACATCGTCGCGACCATCTCTGGCTTGGCCGCGCGCAAGCGCGCCGGGACCCGCGCCGCCGCGAGGAGAACCGGCCGATGACCCGCAAGCCGCCGTCGCGCGAAAAAGGGAACCGGAAATCCCGCAAAGCGCCGCCGCCCGCCCGCGCGGCCGGGGGCGATCTCGCCCGGGCGCGAGTCCGTTGGCGGCGCGACTACGATTCGAGCGTCGCGGGGGCCGACGATCGGCGCAACCGCTCGGGCATTCCGATCAAGCCCCTGTACACGCCCGAGGATTGGACCGGCGACGCCTACATGAAGGACCTGGGATTCCCCGGGGCGTTGCCGGCGACGCGCGGCATCTATTCGTCGATGCATCGCGGCCGCCCGTGGAGCCAGCGCCAGTTGATCGGCCTCGCCACGCCGGGAATCTATAACAAGCGGCTGCGGGGATTGCTGGCGTCGGGCGTCAGCGCGCTGAGCATGATCCCGTGCAATTCGGTTTATCGCGGCTTCGACATCGACGAAGTGGACGTCGAACTGATCGGCACCTGCGGCACCACCATCAACACCGTCGAGGACATGGCGGCGTGCCTTGAGGGGATTCCGCTCGAACGGATTTCGATTTCCCTGAACGATCCGTTGCCGTTCACGCTGCTGGGCCTTTTGCTGGCGCACGCCCGTCGCCAAGGGGTGCCGTGGCGGGCCATTCGCGGCACCTCGAACCAGAGCGACTACATTTCCCACTTCGTCGCCAATCATATGTTTTTCCGGCTGGCGCTGCCGGGATCGCGGCGCGTGTTCGTCGATCATGTCGCCTTCGCCCGCGAGCACGTTCCCCAATGGAATCCGGTTTCGGTGGTCGGCCAACACATGCAGCAGGCGGGCGCGACCCCGGCCGAGGCGATGGCTTTCACGCTGGCCAGCGCGATCCAGCATGCCGACGATTGTCTGGCGCGCGGGATGGACCCCGACGAGTTCCTGCCGCGCTTCACTTTCTTCTTCGATATTTCCATGAGCGTGTTCGAGGAAATCGCCAAGTTCCGCGCCGGCCGGCGCATCTGGGCGCGCCTGGCCCGCGAGCGGCTGGGGGCCAAGGATCCGCGCTCGTGGCGCTTCAAGTTCCACGCCCAGACCTCGGGCGTCGATCTCACCCGCCAGCAGCCGTTCAACAACATCGCCCGGGTCACCGTCCAGGCGATGGCCGGAATCCTGGGCGGACTGCAATCGCTGCATACCGACGCCTTCGACGAGGCGTTGAGCACGCCCACCGCCGAGGCGGCGCGGATCGCGGTCAATACCCAGAACATCCTGCGCGAGGAGGCGAAGCTGGCCGACGTCATCGACCCGCTGGGCGGCTCGTACTACGTCGAAACCCTGACCAACCAAATGGAAGAAAAGATTCTCGCGGTCATGGCCGAGGTCGAAGCCGCCGGCGGCATGTTCGCGGCGATCGAAAGCGGCCTGGTGCAGCAGAAGATCGGCGAATCCGCGGTCGCCTTTCAGCGCCGGATCGATTCGGGCGAGCAGACCGTCGTCGGCGTCAACGCTTACCAGGCCGAGGACGACGCCGGGGAGCGCGCGCCGCTGAAGCGTCCGGACGCGGCGGCGATCGGGGCGCAGATCGACCGCCTGCGGGCGTTCAAGCGGGATCGGTCGCAACGCCGGGCGCGCCAGGCGCTGGACCGGCTGGCGCGGGCCGCCGACGACGCCCGCGCCAACGTGTTCGCCGAAGTCATCGCCGCGGCGGAAGACGGCGTTACCCATGGGGAGATTTGCGCATGTCTGCGTCGCGTCCTCGGCGACGGGCAGCCGCTGATCGCGGCGTGAGTCCCGAAACCCGCCTGGTTCGAAGCCTGCTGCGGCGGGATCGATTCTCGCGCGGCCTCGGCGTTGAACTGATCGAGATTCATCCCGGTCGGGCGGTCATGGCGATGACCGTGACACGCCGGCATCTCAACTGCTTCGGCACGGCGCACGGCGGCGCGCTGTTCACGTTGGCCGACACGGCGTTCGGCATGGCGGCCAACGCCCACAACGCGATAGCGGTGGCGATCGACACCAATATCGCCTTCGCCGTGGCGGTGCGGGAAGGCGACCGGCTGACGGCGCGCGCGGTCGAACTGTCGCGCGGCCGGAAGACCGCGATCTATCGCGTCGAGATCGAGCGTCAGGACGGCCGTGTGGTCGCCGCGTTCGGCGGCACGGTCTATATCACCGGTCGGCCGGTGGCGACCGGGAAGGAACTTTCTCAGGCGCCGTAGCGGTCGCCGAAAACGAACGCTTCGGTTTCGCGAATGTCTTCCTCGAGCGCGGCCTTGGCGGCGGCGTAGAGGTCGCGAATGGAAACCATGGCGACGCAACGGCCGTCCTCGATTACCGGAAGGTGGCGATAATTGCGCGCCCGCATCAACTCAAGCGCGTCCATCGCCGCGTCGTCCGGGGAGAGCGTGTCGGGGTTGGGGGTCATGATCGTTCCGACCGGGGTCGTGGCCGGGTCGCGTTCCTTGGCGAGGAGGCGCTGAACCAGGTCGCGCTCGGTCACGATGCCGATCAAGCGGCCGTCGTCGTCGACCACGATCATCGCCGCGACGTTGATCTCGGCCATCATCTTGACGCAGTCGAGGACGGTGTCTTTTTTCTTCAGCGCGCGAATATTTCGGCGCGGGACGACGTCGGGAATGATTTTGCGCTGCATGGTGTCCTCCGGGACGGCGCGCCGGACCACGCGGTCCGGCGATCTCCCCGCCGTTTGTGGGGGTTCGCGACTTTTCCTGGTCCCCATAATACCGGAAAAGAGACAAGCGGGGAAGACGGCCTCCGTTTTCCCGAGTTAGGCGCGGGGTTTGGGCGGGCGCAGCTTCTCGGGCGGGGGCATGACGCGCACCAGCGTGACCTGATGGCGCTGGCGGCGCATGATTTCAAAGCGGAACCCGTGGAACAGGAACGTCTGGCCGACGTCGGGAATCCGCCGGGCGTCGTGAAGAATGAGTCCGGCCAAGGTGGTGGCTTCCTCGTCGGGCAGGCCCCATTCCAGTCCGCGGTTGAGATCGCGGATCGTGACGGTGCCCAGGACCAGATAGCTGCCGTCGCCTTGCAGGCGCACGCCGGGAAGCGGCTCGGCGGCGCCGCCGGCGCCGCCGACGTCGGGCATGTCGCCGACGACCTCGGCCAGGATATCGGCCAGCGTGACGATGCCCATCAAGCCGCCGTATTCATCGACGACGACGGCGAAGTGTTCGCGCCGTTCGCGGAAGGCGCGCAACTGGTCAAGCAGCGGCGTCGTTTCCGGCACGAACCACGGCTGGTGCGCGAGCGCCGCCACGTCGATCCCCTTGACCGTGCCGCCGCCGGCGCGGATCGCCCGAAACAGGTCCTTGGCGTGCAAAACGCCGATGATGTTGTCGGGGTTGTCGCGCCACAGGGGAAAACGGGCGTGCGGGCTTTCCAGCACCTGATCGAACAGAGCCTCCGCCGGCTGATCGGCGTCCAGCGCGAGGACGTTGCGGCGGTGGATCATCGCCTCGCCGACCTGCAATTCGGAGAGGTCGAGAACCCCGTGCAGCATGGCGCGTTCGTGGCGGACCGCCTTTACGTCCTCGCCGGCGTGGAGCGCGATGGCGCCGCGCAACTCCTCGACCGAGGCGGCGAAACCGTCCTCGGCCTTGAAGTCGATGCCGAAAAGGCCGAGCGTTCCGCTGATCATGAGATTCATCGCGCGGGTCACTGGAGCGAGCAGACGGACGATGATTCCCGTCAGCGGCGCCAGCAACCGCGCGGCGTTATTGGCGTTACGGAAAGAATAGGTCTTGGGCAGGACCTCGGTGAAAACGACGACAAGGAACGTCATGACAATGGTCGCATAAACGACGCCGGCGGGGCCGAACAACGCGGTCAGCACATCCGTCGTCAGCGCGGCGGCGAGAATGTTGACGACGTTGTTGCCGAGCAGCAGCGCGCCGATCAGCCGTTCGCGGTGCGCGCGCAGGTCGTTGACCATGGCGGCGCGCTTGTCCCCGGTGGCGGCCAGTCGATGCATCAGGGGCCGTGAGGCGGCGGTCATTGCGGTCTCCGCGGCCGAGAAAAAGGCCGAGATGACCAGAAGGATAAGAACGGCGGCGAGGAAAAGCATGACAGGCCCTCATTGCGAATGGGTGGACGGCGAAAAAATATCTTGGCGCGACGGCGCGCCGCGCGATCAGGCGCGCAAGGATTCGCGCAGGAAGGCGGCGAGATCGGTCTCGGCGACGTCGGCGCTGATGAAGGATCGGCCGATGCCGCGGGCGAGGATGAACGTCATTTTGCCGCCGCTCACCTTCTTGTCCTTGCCCATATGGACGATAAGGCGTTCGGCGCTCCAGTCGTTGCGGCGAAGCCCGACGATGTCCGTCGGCAGGCCGATGCCGGCGACATGACGCCGGACCCGCGCCGCGTCGGCGGCCGGGCAAAGGCCGAGGCGCGCGGAAAAGTCGAAAGCCATGACCATGCCGATCGCGACCGCCTCGCCGTGCAGCAGGGCCTCGCCGTAGCCGGTTTCCGCTTCCAGGGCGTGGCCGAAGGTGTGGCCGAGGTTGAGCAGCGCGCGCACGTTCCGCTCGGTTTCGTCGGCGGCGACGATGGCGGCCTTGGCGGCGCAACTGACGCGCACCGCGTGCCGCCGCGCGTCACGGTCGCC
>CAYIQU010000179.1:0-4614 GCA_964365645.1 uncultured Hyphomicrobiales bacterium
CTACGGCTCGGCGGCGGAAGCCGAACGCGCCTTCAAGGGTCGCGCGACGCGCTATGTCTACTCGCGTTACGCCAACCCGACCGTGACCATGTTCGAAACGCGCTTGGCCCGGATCGAGGGCGCCGATATCTGTATCGGCACGGCCAGCGGCATGGCCGCCGTGTTCGCGTCGCTGGCGTGCTTCGTGCGCGCGGGCGAGCGGGTGGTGGCATCCCGCGCCCTGTTCGGTTCGTGCCATTACGTCGTCAACGATCTTCTGCCGGCCTATGGGATCGAAACCGAACTGGTGGACGGCACGGACCTGAAGTCCTGGGCCCGCGCGCTGGCCAAGCCGACCCGGGCGGTCTTCCTGGAAAGCCCGTCCAACCCGGCGCTGGAAATCATCGACATTCCGGCGGTCGCCAAGCTGGCGCATCGCGCGGGCGCCAAGGTGGTGGTGGACAACGTCTTCGCCACGCCCTTGTTGCAAAAGCCATTCAAGCTCGGCGCCGACATCGTCGTCTATTCGGCGACCAAGCACATCGACGGGCAGGGGCGCACGCTGGGCGGCGCGATCCTGACTAACGACAAAAAATACGTCGAGACGCACCTGACGCCCTTCATCCGCCATACCGGCCCGGCGCTCAGCCCCTTCAACGCCTGGGTGCTGCTGAAGGGATTGGAAACCCTGGATCTTCGAGTGCGGCGGCAATGCGAAACGGCGCTCAGGCTGGCGCGCTTTCTGGAAAAGCGCCGCGAAGTCGCTCGCGTGCTGTATCCCGGATTGGCCTCGCATCCCCAGCATCGCCTGGCGAAGAAGCAGATGACGGCGGGCGGCACGCTGGTCAGTTTTGAGATCAAGGGCGGCAAGAAGGCCGCGTTCCGTTTTCTCGACGCGCTCGAGATCGTCGACATCTCGAACAACTTGGGCGATTCGAAAAGCCTGATCACGCACCCGGCGACGACAACGCATCAGCGGTTGGGCGCGGCGGAACGGGCGCGCATGGGAATCTCGGATGGCCTGGTGCGGTTCTCGGTCGGGCTGGAAGACGCGGGCGATTTGCAAGACGACCTTTCCCGCGCCCTCGCGGCGGCGGGCGGGAAGAAGCGTTAACCGCTACGACTGAATCCAGGGCAAGCCGTCGACGCGCCAGCCGCCCTTGGTGTTGCGGTGCGCCTGGGCGTCGCGGTCGCCCTCGAATCCCTGGGCGATGTTGTAGCAGCGGGCGTAGCCTTCGCGGGTCAGCGCGATGGCGGCGTCCTTCGAGCGCACGCCCGAGCGGCACAGGAACAACAGCGGCGTGTCCCGTTCGGGAAACTTCGCGCGCACCAGGGCGACGAAATCGGCGTTCACCTGCTGGCTCGGGAACAGTTTCCAAGGCGCGAAGAAGGTCTCCTTGCCCAGTCCGCGCACGTCGACGACGCCGACGTAGGCCCACTCGGCGTCGGTGCGCACGTCGATGATCTGGGCGCGGGACTCGCGCGCCAGCATCTCCCACGCCTCCTTGGGCGTAACGTCGCCGGCATAGGCCCCCTTGTTGACGGGGTCGTCGGATTTGATGCTCATGGCGCCCTTGGCTCTAAAGCACCCGCCCGGGGGGCGGCAAGACAAACCGGGGTTGTTTTGAAAAGTTCTTCAGCCATATTAGAAAGACCTGTTTCCCGCCAACCGCCACTCCATCCCGGTCGTGAAAACATCCCCATGAAATCAGCTGACGATAAATTGCAGCGTCTGACCGATCTGGTCGCCGCCGCGCGGGCCGCCGGCGCGGACGCCGCCGACGCGGTGCTGGTCGAAGGCGTTTCCATGACGCTCGGCTGGCGGATGGGGGCGCTGGAAAACCTCGACCGGGCGGAAGGCTCGGACATCGGCTTGCGCGTCTTCTTCGGCCGGCGCCAGGCCATTACCTCGTCGTCCGATCTCGGCCGGGACGCGCTCAAGGAACTGGTCGAACGCGCGGCGGCCATGGCCCGCGCCGCGCCGGAAGATCCCTTCTGCGGCCTGGCGGACCCGCGAGACCTTGCCCGCGACATTCCCGATCTCGATCTTGCCGATGCCGAGGACGCGTCGGTCGAAACGCTGACCGAGCGCGCCCGCCGGGCCGAGGACGCGGCCCGCGCCGTTCCCGGCGTCACCAATTCCGAGGGCGCGCAAGCGAGCTTTTCCCGCTCGATGTTCTATCTCGCCGCGTCCAACGGTTTCGCCCGGGCGCACGGCGAAACCGGCCACGGCGTCGCCGCCTCGGTGCTGGCCGGCGGCGGCACGGCGATGGAACGCGATTACGACTACGCCTCCACCCTGCACGCCGCCGATTTGCCGGAACCGGAAACCATCGGGGCCGAAGCGGGCCGGCGCGCCGTGCGCCGGCTGAACGCGCGCAAGGCCGTGTCCGCCCGTGTGCCGGTGGTGTTCGAGCCCCGCGTCGCCGGCAGCCTGGTTCGTCATCTGGCCAGCGCGGTCAACGGCCAATCGGTGGCGCGCGGCACGACGTTCCTGAAAGACAAGATGGGCGCGCGGATTTTTTCCGAAGGCGTGACCATCGTCGACGATCCCCTGCGCAAGCGCGGTCTCGGTTCCCGGCCCTTCGACGGCGAGGGGTTGCCGTCGCGTCCGCTGACGCTGGTCGATCGCGGCGTTCTCAAATCGTGGATTCTCGACTTGCGCTCCGCCCGGCAACTGAATCTCAAGAGCACCGGCCACGCGGCGCGCGGCGTTTCGTCGCCGCCCGCGCCTTCGACCTCGAACCTTTATCTCGCGGCGGGGGCGATTACGCCCGAGGCCATGCTCGCCGACATCAAGGAAGGCCTTTTCGTCACCGAGTTGATCGGCATGGGCGTCAACGGCGTCACCGGCGACTACAGCCGCGGCGCGGCCGGGTTTTGGATCGAGAACGGCCAGCTCGCCTATCCGGTCAGCGAAGTGACCATCGCCGGCAATTTGAAAGACATGTTCCTGAACGTCGCGGCGGCAAACGATCTGGTTTTTCGCTACGGGACCAACGCGCCGACGTTGCGCGTCGACGGCTTAGCCGTCGCCGGACGATAAAGTCGGCTTAGCCGTCGCCGGACGCTAATGACGGCTTGGCCGTCGCTGGACGCTGACCCCGTTTTTCGGATTATTTAACTATTTCAGTATTTTAATAGGGTCCGGGCTGGGTGGCCGCGCCCGGCGGCGCGTGCTATGGTCCCCGCCGGATTGCCCGATAATCGAAGGGAATCAGGGCCTTGACCGGCACCCCCACGCCTCCGACCGAAACGCCCAAGCCGCACGCCTCGACCTACGCGCTGATGCGAAGGCTGCTGCGCGACAGCGTGCGGCCCTACGCGGGATGGCTGGCGCTGGCGGTTCTGTGCATGGCCGTCATGGCCGGCACCACGGCGTTGAGCGCGTGGCTGATGAAGCCGGTGGTCAACGACGTCTTCATCGGCCGCGACCCGGCCATGCTGTGGATGGTGGGCGGAGCCGTGCTGGCGACCTTTCTGGTCAAGGGACTTGCCAACTACGCCCAGGCGACGCTGATGAGTTTCGTCGGCCTGCGCATCGTCGCCGACACCCAGAACCGCCTGTTCGCGCACTTGGCGGGCATGGACTTGCAGTTCTTTCACGATAACGCCACCGGACGGTTGATCTCGCGCTTCACCGTGGACGCGGGCGCCTTGCGCGCGGCGGTGTCCAACGTATTGACCGGATTCGGCAAGGATACCCTCTCGGTGATCGGGCTGGTCGCGGTGATGATCGCGCAGGACCCGCAACTCGCGCTGGCCGCCGTGGTCGTCTTTCCCATCGCCATCGTGCCGATCGCCCGACTCGGCCGGCGGATGCGGCGGGTGACGGCGCATACCCAGGAAGAGATGGGCCAGTTCACGACCCTGCTCGAACAAACGTTCCAGGGAATTCGCGTGGTCAAGGCCTACGTCATGGAGGAATACGAAAAAGGCCGCGTCGGCGCGCTGATCGAGCGGCTCTTCCGGCTGACCCAGAAGGCCGCGCGGGTGCGCGCGCGGGCCAGCCCGATCATGGAAACCCTGGGCGGATTCGCCGTCGCCTTGGTGATCGTGTACGGCGGTTCGCGGGTGATCGACGGCACGACCGACGCCGGCTCGTTTTTTTCCTTCATCACCGCGTTGCTGCTCGCCTACGAGCCGATGAAGCGGCTGGCCAATCTGAACGCCAGCCTTCAGGAAGGACTCGCCGGCGCGCAACGCCTGTTCGCGGTCTTGGATACTCCGCCCAAGGTGCGCGAAGCGGCCGGGGCGGCGGATATTCGGCCGGGTCCCGGCGCGATCCGTTTCGAGGCGGTGTCCTTTTCCTATAGCCCTGAGCGCCGGGCGCTCGACGGCGTGACGCTCGACGTTCCGGCCGGGCGCACGGTGGCTCTGGTCGGCCCGTCGGGGGCGGGCAAGTCCACCATCCTCAACCTGGTGCCGCGATTCTACGATCCCGACGCCGGAGCCGTCTTGATCGACGGCCAGAACGTGCGCGACCTCACCTTTGCTTCGCTCAACTACGCAATCGCGCTGGTCAGCCAGGAAATCACGCTGTGCGACGACACGGTGCGCGCGAACATCGCCTACGGCCGCCTCGGCGCGACGGAAGCCGACATCGCCACCGCCGCCCGCGGGGCGGCCGCCCAC
>CAYIQU010000180.1:0-4607 GCA_964365645.1 uncultured Hyphomicrobiales bacterium
GTATGTCTCCGCCGCGACCGAGATCGTGACGTCGCACCCCTACATCAGCGAAAAGACGCGATCCGAATACCGCTATTATTTGAGCTTCGCCGCCCGGGTCATCGATACCGGCGGCTACCCCGATCACGAAATCGTCCGTCATTTCCGCTTTATTTCGGCGGTGGCGGGCCGCGCGATCGCGCCCCAGCCGCCCCGCATCGCCTGGACGCCGGCCGGCCCGTTGCCGCCGCCGCTCGCGCCGACGAGCGCACCGGGGAGCCGCTACGTCCTGTTCAATCCCGGCGCCAACGAACCGGGCCGGCGCTGGCCGCTCGCGTCCACTATCGCGCTGGCGCGCTGGCTCAGGACCAAGGGCCACCTTTGCGTCTTTGTCGGCCTCGCGCCCGGTCGCGGCGACGATCCGGCCTTGGCCCAACTTTTGAAGGAACCGGACGTCGTCGATATGCGCGGGCGGACCGATCTGCCCGGCCTGATGGATTTGATGCAGGGGGCGGCGCTGGTGTTCAGCAACGATTCCGGCCCCGCGCACCTGTCCATCGCGCTGGGAACGCCGACAGTGGTGTTCGCGGGCGGCGGCCACGCGGGCTGTTTCGTGCCCTATCCCGACGGCGTCTCGCCGCCCAACGCCCGCTTCCTTTCCGTATCCATGGACTGCTATCACTGTTTTTGGAATTGCTACAAGCGCACCGGGCGGAACGAATCGTTTCCCTGCGTCGCCGCGATAACGGTCGAAGCCGCGGCCGCCGCCGCCGACGAATTGCTAGCGGCGGGGGAGAGGGGACGTTGAGCCAAGCGCACGCGAGGACAACCTGGGCGGACGCCTTGCGGGTCTACGCCGACCGGCGGGTGCTGTCGCTGTTGTTCCTGGGATTCTCCAGCGGGCTTCCCTTCGGCGTGCTGGCCGAGCCCTTAGCCGCGCGCCTGGTCGAAGCCGGCCTGAGCAAGACCGCCATCGGCCTGTTCGCCCTGGTCAGCCTTCCCTATTCGCTCAAGTTCCTCTGGGCGCCGCTGATGGATCACGCGCCCCTGCCGGTTCTGTCGCGGCTGTTGGGGCGGCGGCGCGCGTGGATGATCGCGGCGCAGGCGTTGCTGTTCGCCGCCATCATCGCGCTCGGCGTTCCCGATCCGAAATCGGAGCCTTGGCTGCTGGCGTGGCTGGCGCTTTTGGTCGCGTTCGCGTCGGCGAGCCAAGACATCGTGATCGACGCCTATCGCGTCGAGTGCCTGGACGACCGCCGCCAGGCGGCGGGCGCGGCGACCGCCGTCTTCGGCTGGCGGGTCGGGCAATTCGGCGCCGCCGCGGGCGGGCTGGTGCTGGCGGATTTGGTTCCGTGGGAAGCGGCGTTCCTGGTCATGGGCGGCGCGGTCGCGGTCGGCCTGGTTGCGGCGCTGGTCAACCCCGAGCCGAACGTGTCGCCGCCGCCCCGGGGCGATTCCCTGGGTCAGGTCCTTTACCAAGCCGCCGTCGCCCCCCTGGCCGATTTCGCCAAGCGCGAGGGCTGGATCGCGATCCTCGCCTTCATTCTTTTGTACAAGTTCGGCGATCAGGTGCTGGCGGTGATGAAGATGCCGTTTTTTCTCGGCACCATCGGATTCACCAAGACCGAGATCGCCGAGGTGGTGAAACTGTTCGGCGTCGCCGCGACGCTGGCGGGCGGGTTCCTGGGCGGAATCCTGCTGGTCCGCGTCGGGATGATGCGGGGGCTGTTCATTTGCGGCGTGTTGATGGCGGCCTCCAATTTGCTGTTCGTCGTCCAGGCTCTCGTCGGGCGCGACTTAGGGATGCTCGCCGTCACCATCGCAGTCGAGAACATCACCACCGGCATGGGCACGGCGGCGTTCGTCGCCTACCTCTCGAGCCTATGCAACGTCGCCTACACCGCGACCCAGTACGCGCTGTTGACCTCGTTGATGGCGTTTTCGCGCACGGCCATGTCGTCGGGCGCGGGCTGGCTCGCCGATCGGATGGACTGGGTCTCGTTCTTTATCGTCTCGACGCTGGCCGCGATCCCGGGGCTTATATTATTGGCCTGGATGATCCGCCGCTGGCCGCCGAAGGAATAGGTGCGGCCTCGGTCAGCGCTTTTTGCCGGCGACTTGGCGATGGCGGAAGCAATCGACCAGGTGATCGTTGACCATGCCGCAGGCCTGCATGTGGGCGTAGCAGACGGTCGGGCCCACGAATTTGAAGCCGCGTTGCTTCAAGTCCTTGCTCAGGGCGTCGGAGACGGGCGTGCTCGCGGGGATTTGCTTCGTGGTCTTCCAGCGGTTTTGGATCGGCCGGCCGTCGACGAAGCCCCACAGGTAGCGATCGAAACTCCCGAATTCGTCCCGCACGTTCAAAAACGCGCGCGCGCTGGCGACCGCGCCCTCGATCTTGAGGCGGTTGCGGACGATGCCGGCGTCTTGCATCAGCCGCTCGATCTTCCGGGGCGTGTAGCGGGCGATTTTTTCGGCATCGAAGCCGTCGAACGCGCGCCGGTAATCCTCGCGCTTGCGCAAAATCGTGATCCAGCTCAGGCCCGCCTGCGCGCCCTCGAGAACGAGGAACTCGAACAGGCGTCCGTCGTCGTGCAGGGGCACGCCCCATTCGGCGTCGT
Source organism: uncultured Hyphomicrobiales bacterium (assembly GCA_964365645.1). Classification (GTDB taxonomy): domain Bacteria; phylum Pseudomonadota; class Alphaproteobacteria; order Rhodospirillales; family 2-12-FULL-67-15; genus 2-12-FULL-67-15. The sequence continues at coordinate 2,601 of CAYIQU010000180.1, forward strand.
GATAGGCGACATAGAGCGGATCGTCGCCGGGCCAGGCGCAGCGTTTCATGGATCGCCTCTCCTTGGAATCGAGCAAGAGATGATACCGGCGCGGATGCCCGGGAATCCAGCGAATGCTATACTGGCCCCATGACCGATGCCCGCATCGAAATCGTCGAGGCCGACATCACGACGCTCAAGGTGGACGTTATCGTCAACGCCGCCAACGATCGTCTGGCGCCGGGGGGCGGCGTGTGCGGCGCCATCCACCGCGCCGCCGGCCCGGAACTGGCCGCCGAATGCGCGCGGATCGGTTCCTGCCCGACCGGCGGGGCGCGCATCACCCAGGGTTACAAGCTGCCCGCGCGGTTCGTCATTCACGCGGTCGGGCCGGTATGGCAAGGCGGCGGGGCGGACGAGGACGCGCGGCTCGCCTCGTGTTATCGGGAATCGCTCCGGCTCGCCGCCGAGAACCATCTCGCCAGTATCGCTTTCCCCGCCATCTCGACGGGCATCTACGGCTTTCCGGCGGATCGCGCCGCGCGCATCGCCGTCAAGGCCGTGCGCGAAGGCCTGACGGCGTGTCCCGCCATCCGGCGCCTGGTGTTCTGCTGCTTCGGGTCCGAGAGCGCGGATTTGCACCGTGCCGCGTTGGCCGCGGGCTTGCGCGCGCCGAGCGCATGATGCGCGATAGGCTCAGCGCACCGCTTCGCAGGCGGCGAGCGCGGCCAGGATGACGATTTCCGAAACCGTCGAGCCCATGGGCACGATCTGCACCGGGCGCGAAAGCCCGAGCAGGATCGGCCCCAGCACCGTGTGCCCGCCCAACTGGTGCAACAGCTTCGACGAAATCTGCGAGCTGTGCAGGCCGGGCATGATCAGGACGTTGGCCGGTGCTTTGAGTCGGCAGAAGGGATAGAGTTTCAGCAGTTCCGGGTTCAGCGCGACGTCGACGGCCATTTCGCCGTCGTATTCGAAATCCACCTTGCGCTGGTCGAGAATATGCACCGCCTGGCGGATGACCTCGGCCTTGCGCAGCGGCGGATTGCCGTAGTTGGCGAACGAAATCAGCGCGACGCGCGGCTCGTGGCCCAGCCGCCGGGCCTCGCCGGCGGCCTGCTGGGCGAAATCGGCGAGTTCGGACGGCGTCGGGCTGTCGTGGACGGCGGTATCGGCGATGAACAGGGTCCGCCCGCCCGCCAGCACCATCGACAAGCCGATGACGTGCTGGCCGGGCTTCGGCTCGATGACGCGGGTCACGTCCTCCAGCACGCCGAAATAGTTGCGCGTCAGGCCCGTGACCATGGCGTCGGCGTGGCCGAGCGCGACCATGCACGCGGCGAAAACGTTGCGGTCCTGGTTGACCAGCCGCTGGCAGTCGCGCAGCAAAAGGCCGTTGCGCTGCTGGCGCCGGTACAGGAATTCGGTGTAGCGCGCGTTCTCGCCGCTTTCGCGCGCGTTGACGATCTCAAGAGCGGCGGCGCCGGGCAAGCCCAGCGCCAGCGCCGTCTCGCGCACCCGGGCGGCGCGGCCGACCAGGACCGGCGTGCCGTAGCCGGCGCTGCGGAAGGCGAGCGCGGCGCGGATCGTTTTTTCCTCCTCGCCCTCGGCGAACACCACCCGGCGCGGATTGTTGCGGACCGATTCGAAAATCGCCTGCAAGCTGCCGATGGTGGGATTGAGGAGCGCCGACAGCCGCCGCGCGTAGGCCTTCATGTCGACGATCGGGCTGCGGGCGACGCCCGAATCCATCGCCGCCTTGGCGACCGCCTGCGGCACGGCCACGATCAGGCGCGGATCGAACGGCACCGGGATGATGTAGTCGGGGCCGAAGCGCAGCCGCTGCCCGGCGTAGGCGGCGTCGACCTCGTCGGGCACGTCCTCGCGGGCGAGATCGGCCAGCGCGTGGGCCGCGGCGATCTTCATGGCGTCGTTGATGGTGCTGGCGCGCACGTCCAGCGCGCCGCGGAAGATGAACGGAAAGCCCAGCACGTTGTTGATCTGGTTGGGGTAGTCGGACCGGCCGGT
>CAYIQU010000181.1:0-4584 GCA_964365645.1 uncultured Hyphomicrobiales bacterium
GCCTTGCTCGATGGCCCTGATCCGCCGCCAGCGCTTGTGCGCCGCGCGCTGGGCCGCGCGCACGCGGGCGTCGCGCAGATCGGCCGACGCCAGGGTTGCGCCGTCGACCGTGACGGCCTTGACGCGACCGACGAAGGGGCCCCATTCCAGGCGCTCGGCCAGGATCATGTCCCGGGGCCGCTCGACGCCGCGGACCTCGAAATCGGCGACCCAGCGAAAGTCCTCGTTGGTGAGATCGTAGTTGCCGGTGCGATAGATGGTGCGCCGGGCCAAGCCATGAGCGGCCTCGATCGGGGCGCGGGCCTCGGGCGACAAGGCCGCCAGCCGTTCGGCCGGCACCCGGAAGACCTCGGTCCGGACCGGCTCGCCGGCGACCCGGGCGCCGTCGGTCAACGTCACGACCTCGATCGGGCGCGGCAGGAACGTGCCGACGCCGTTCCACGCCACCAGCGCCAGGAACCCCGTCACCATCAGGATGCCCAGCGCCAGCGCGCCGCCCAGCATCCACAGATAGGGCTCGCCCTGCGCGGCCAGGTCGCTGGCGCGGGCGGGACGGTTGTGCGCGGGCGCGGTCATGCTTCCGGTCCCCCGCTCACAACTGCGCCGCGCGCTTGCGGAAGCGCAGGCGCACCAGTTCCGCCAGCGTGTTGACCACGAACGTCATCGCGAACAGGACGACGGCGGCGAGGAACAGCATCCGATAAAGGGTGTCGTCGCGAACCGCCTCGGGCAGCTCGACGGCGATATTGGCCGACAACGCGCGCAGGCCGCTGAACACGTTCCAATCGAGCGTCGGCGTGTTGCCCGCGGCCATGACCACGATCATGGTTTCACCGACGGCGCGGCCCATGCCGATCATCACCGCGGCGAAGACGCCGCTGATCGCGGTCGGCAAAATAACGCGCGTCGCCGTCTGCCACGGCGTCGCCCCGCAGGCGAGACTGGCGGCGCGCAGGTGCTCGGGCACCGAATTGAGCGCGTCCTCGGCGATGGTATAGACGATGGGGATGACGGCGAAGCCCATGGCGAACCCGACGACGAAGGCGTTGCGCTGCACGTAGGTGTCGACCATGGTCCCGCGCAAGCCCAGTCCGGCTTCCGCCAGCGCCCAGGCCAGCGCGCCCGCCGCCACGGCGGCGAGCGCCAGCAGCGCCGCCATGCGCGCGCCCTCGAAAACGCCGGCGCGAACGCGGGGAAGCGCTCGCATCCTCTCGCGCCAGGCATCGCCGCCCAAGGGCCCGCCCAGGCGTTCCGCGCCCAACCCGACGGCGACGAAGGCTAGCGGCCAGAAGGCGAGGAACAGGAGCGGCCGTTCGCTGCCGACCCGGCCGCTGGTCCAGGCCTTGAAGTCGCCCGCGAAGAACGCCGCCTCGAACGGCCCGGCCAGCGCATAGGCCGCCAGCGCGCCCAGGACCAGACCCACGAACATCAGCGCGAACTTCGGCAAGCCCCCGAAGCGCAACGAGACCGGCGCGGGGATCATCTGCCAAGTCATCGCCCCGCCCAGCAGCGCCAGCGGCAACAGCATGAAGGCCAGCATCACCGCCGCGATCCAGGTCTCGACGAAGGGCGCCAGCACCAGCGCGGCGATGAACCCCAGCACCACGGACGGCAGCGAGGCCATCACCTCCATCGCCGGCTTGACCACCGCGCGCACCGAACGATGCACGAATTCGGACGTGTAGATGGCCGCCAGGATCGCGATCGGCACCGCGAACAGGAGCGAGTAGATCGTCGCCTTGAGGGTGCCGAAGATCAGCGGAACCAGGGACAGCTTCGGCTCGAAGCTGTCGGTGCCCGACGACGACTGCCAAGTATAGCCGGGCGCGTCGTAGCCTTCGTACCAGACCGGCCCGAAAATGGTTCTCAGGGTCGTTTCCGGGTGCGGCGCGGAGACGTCCCACGCGGTAAGATGCCCGCCGCCCTCGCCGGCCAGCGTGGCAATGCCGTTATCGCGGGGGCTGAGCGCCAGCGCCGCCGGCCGACCCTCGCCGGCCATCTTCAACAGCGTCTGCTCGCTGGTCGAATGGCGCAGCCAGACGCCGCCCCGCGCGTCGGCGGTGGCGAGAATCTTGGTCCGCTGGCTGGCGGCCACGGCAACGACGCCGCCCGGCTGACTCTCCAGCGCGTGCGCGCGCACCAGGGTGTAGCCGTCGGTGGTTTCGGCCTTGTCCCGGCGCAGGCGGAAATAGACGTCGAGGGTGCCGTCGGAGCCGCCGATCACCAGGGATTGGTCGCCGTTGAGGAACGTGAACGCCCCCAGCGTCGCCTCGCCCGCCAGCAACCGGCGGGTTTCGGCGAGCTTGGGCGCGCCCGCGTCGCGCGCGTCGAAGCGGTAAACGGTTCCATCCACGGCGGCGAGATAGATTTGATCGGCGCCTTCGTTCATCAAGATGCTGGTGGCCGCCGCGCCGGCGGGTAACGCAGGCAAATCGGTCGAAACGACCGTCTTGCGCTCCTGCCCGGTCAGCATGTTCTTCTTGGTTTCGGTCCGACTCAGGCGCACCGCGCCGGCGGCGTCCAGGGTAGCGAAGGCTTCGTTGGGGCGCTCGGACGTCCCGCCGCGGCGATAATCGACGGCGACGATGGCCTGGCCCCGGGAAATTTCCTGCGGCGCGTCGAGAACCGCCGACACCGAAATCTTGCGAACCTGATTTTCGGAAATGCGGGAATACAGGGCCCGGCCGTCGCTGAAATCCTCGCCCGTCAGTCGTTCCGCCCCGGCGGGAACGGCGTCGGCGGGCAGGGTTTGCGCGGCAATCCCGATCTCGCCCAGCCGCACGGTGCCGTCGTCGAAGCCGAAGGCGACGCGATTGCCGGAAATGGTCCGGCCGAACGCCGTCACCCGCGCCCGGCCGAAGTCGAACCGGGCCGACGGCAACGCCCGGCCGCTGGCCAGGTGAATGACCGAGGCCTCGCCCGTGTCCCGCAGCACGATGGACACGCTTTTGTATTCGTCCAGCCACAGTCCCAGCACCCGGTCCGGACTGGCCGCGACGGCGGCGCGCTTTTCACCCGTGACGCCGGCGCCGGCGAACAGCGGCGTCGCCACCTGGGCCAGAAAGGCGACAATCGCGAAAACCGCGACGATGACGCCGATGCCGCCGACGCGAATCACCCCATCGGCGATTCGGTCGGCCAGCAAGACCGAGCGGCGCGTCGCGAGATCGCGGCGGTGTCCGGCGGCGGGGGGCGGCGTTTCGGGCATGGCGTCCGGGGTTGGGCGTTGGATCGGATAAAAAAAGCACTCTTGTGAAACGCGTTCACGGCCGGGGCGCGCTTTCCGCGCCCCGGCCGCAAGATTAGCACGGACGGATCGTGTCCGTTACTTGATGCGCGCCGCCTTCAGGTCCTCCTCGGCGAGGCCGGCGGTGACGGGAAAGTAGCCGTCCTTCACCACCACCTGCTGGCCCTGCTTGGAAAAGACATAGCGGATGAACTCGGCCCGCAGCGGATCGATTTTCCGGTTGGGATCGGCGTTCAGGTACACGTAGAGAAAGCGGGCCAACGGATAGTCGCCGGCGTAAGCGTTATCGGCGTTGGCTTCGAGGCACTTGCCGCCCGCCTTGGCCGCCAGCGGCACCGCGCGCACGTCGGCGGTCTTGTAGCCGATGCCGGAATAGCCGAGACCGCCCTTGTCGGAGGCCACGCCCTGGACCACCGTGGACGAGCCCGGCTGCTCCTTGACCGTGTCCTTGTAGTCGCCGTTGAACAGCGCCACTTCCTTGAAATAGCCGTAGGTGCCCGATGCCGAGTTGCGGCCGTAGAGCGAAATCGGCTTGTTGGCCCACTCGCCGGTCAGGCCGAGCTGGCCCCAGGTGGCGATGTTCTTGTCGTGGCCGCCCTTGCGCGTCTTGGAGAAAACCGCATCCACCTGCTGGAGCGTCATGCACTTGATCGGATTGTCCTTGTGAACGAAGACGGCCAACGCGTCGACCGCCGTGCGGATCGCGGTCGGCTTGTAGCCGAACTTCTTCTCGAAGTCGTCGATCTCCTTGCCCTTCATCGGCCGCGACATGGGCCCGAACTGGGCGGTGCCGGCGATCAAGGCCGGCGGCGCGGTCGTCGAACCCTTGCCCTCGATCTCGATCTTGACGTTGGGATAGACGGCCTTGAAGCCCTCGGCCCACAGGGTCATCAGGTTGTTGAGCGTATCCGAACCGATGGACTTGAGGCTGCCCGAGACGCCGCTGGCGGCCTTGTAGTCGGCAAGCTTGGGATCGATGGCCATCGCCTGGGCCAGCGCCGGGGCGGGAAGGGCCGCGCCGAGGGCGGCAACCGCCGCCGCCGCGAGGGCGAGTCTGATGCGTGTCATGCGTCGTTTCTCCGTTCGTGTGCGTGTCATGAATCGCACCCTAGCGGATGACCGTCGCCGTTTTTTGACCCGTTCGTGACAGTTTTGTGAAATCGCCGACGCCCTGAAAACAAGGACATAAATCAGGGCGCGACGGGCAAAAAGACCGTGAAGCGCGAGCCTTGTCCCGGCCGGCTGTCGATGACCAGTCGGCCGCGATGACGGCCGACGATGTGTTTGACGATGGCCAGCCCCAGCCCGGTGCCGCCCAGGGCCTGCGAGCGGGCCTT